>JACOTA010000006.1 GCA_016178585.1 Nitrospirota bacterium | reverse complement strand
CCCTGCGTCAGATGCTGGGGCATGGGATCGACGAGGAGGACAAAGAGTATCCCTTGCAGACCTTGAAGGATAATGTTGCCCTCCTCACACCAGCGGTTCTCGATCGGATCAATGAGGTGGTGGTGCAGAGCGGTCACACGGTTTTTTTTGGTTTATTTTATTATTTAATTATTCGTTTAGTGCATAGGTATATATACCTATGCACTAAACCTATTTAATTTAAATTTAAACCCATTTTAGCATCGTTTTCCTATATTATATATTATACGCTTTAGAGTATATAGTATATTTATACGTTATGAAGTATATTGACAAAATATACGATATGACGTACCTTATAAAAAGGATGGTATCCATGGATCAAATTGCCCGCACAACAAAACAAGTCGCCGCCGCAGTGCGGCGCGTCCGCCGTCAGCAAGGGCTGACGCAAGGAGAACTTGGCAAAAAGATCAAGTTGCGCCAGGCTACTATATCCAGGCTGGAAAAGGGCGAGGAAGCAATTCTACTGCAGACATTGCTCGATGTCCTAGGAGCCCTGAACCTTGAGCTGGTTATCCGCTCAAGAACCAAAGCATCACCCGGTGATATTGAACGGTTATTCTAATGGCACGGCAAAAAACCCATATTCCACTCAAGGCCTTTCTAAATGGCCGCCTTGTGGGCGACCTGAAAAAAAGCAGTACAGGCGGAATCGATTTTCAGTACGATAAAAGCTGGCTTGCATGGGAACATGCGATGCCCATTTCCCTTTCCTTGCCGCTTCGTGAGGACAGGTATGTCGGAAAACCTGTCATTGCAGTTTTTGACAACCTACTGCCCGAAAATACCGTCATCCGCCGCCGCCTCGCGGAGCGAGTGAAAGCTGGCGACGATGATGCATATAGCCTCCTAGCTGCTGTCGGCCGAGATTGCATTGGGGCACTTCAGTTCGTACCGGAGGGTGTGGAACCAAAACCCTCCGGAAAAGTAGAAGGACAGCCCATATCTGACAAAGAGATCGCCCTTATTCTGAAGAACCTCGGCAGGGCCCCACTGGGGGTCACCGAAGATGATGAATTCCGCATTTCCATTGCGGGGGTTCAGGAGAAAACTGCACTGCTGCGCTGGAAGGATAAGTGGTATATCCCGCACAGGATGACTGCAACCACGCATATTTTTAAACCCCAGATCGGCAAGCTTGAAAACGGCATAGACCTTTCGCAAAGCGTCGAAAATGAACATTTTTGCATGACCTTCATGGCCGCTCTAGGAATGCCCGTGGCGAAAACAACAATTCAAGATTTTGGCGAAAAGCGCGTCCTAATTGTCGAGCGCTTTGACCGCCAATGGGCTACGGATGGGCGTCTCTTACGTCGGCCACAGGAGGACTGTTGTCAAGCCTTGTCCGTCCCACCTACCATGAAGTACGAACCGGACGGCGGTCCTGGGATCCGGCAAATCCTAGAATTGCTGAAAGGTAGCGACGATCCTGCCAACGATCAGAAAATGTTTCTAAAAGCCCAGCTTTCCTTCTGGCTTCTGGGCGCTACAGACGGGCATGCAAAGAACTTCAGTGTATTCCTGAATCCAGGAGGTCGGTTTCACCTGACACCGCTTTACGACATCATGTCAACGCAACCGAATGTGGATGCAGGGCAGATTAACAGAAATAAAATGAAATTGGCGATGGCAGTTGGCGACAACCGTCATTATGTGATTGACAAAATCCTTCCACGGCATTTCATACAGACGGCCGTGCTTTCCAACCTTCCAGCGGAGAAGGTTACAGGGGTGATAGAAGAACTGGAACACGAAGTTCTTCTAGCTCTTGATAAAACCAAAGACCAAATGCCGGCTGATTTCCCTGAGGCCATTTCCTCATCCATCAACACCGGCATTAAAAGTCGCCTGCAACTGTTTCAAATCCCATAGGTATCTTCTCCGAATTTCTCTGCGAAGGGAAATTCGGGACCTAAAATTTTCTAAAGGCAATAGTGCTCTGTCTAAGGTTTGAAAAACACCCTTACAAGTAAATTGTGAAACCATTTCCATTGTTTAAAGGGCTAGGTTCAAATAAGACCATTTTAAGATTCTTATATGCGGGCTCTTATTTTATGCTAAACAATGACCAAATATTTTATGAAGTAAAATGGGCATAACTAGTCAAGCAGGTTCAGATAAAAATTCATGCTAATTCTTTCTCCCTGAACAAGCCCTTCGACTAGCGTTTTCTTCATGTTTTGGTATACTTATTGTGAGAGACGTGAAAACCGGTAAGCTTTCCCAAGGGGCGGATTATCGATTGGAGCCAGATTTTCTCTACCCCCTGATAAGGAGCATATTTCAATGAATCCGAAAGTGGAATTGCATGAAGACCCATTGAGTTTTTTAAACAAAAAAATTCCTCTCTCTGAAAAACTTCAATTTATTCATCATCTATTAAAAAATCGTGTGGAAAGAGTTGATCGAATTGCGGTTATACTCCACGATTCTAAAAGCGATCTTCTTAAAACCTTTATTTACAGCAGTGATGAAGACCATCCCCTGGTTCGATACCAGGCCAAACTCTCCAACGTCAAATCGTTAAAAGACATTATGGAAAGCGGTCAAGCTCGCGTGGTAAACGACCTTTCAGTATTTGAAGGGGGGAAAGCCGAGCATACGAAGAAGATTGTCTCTCAGGGTTTTGGCTCAAGTTATACTCTGCCTATCTTCCTCAATGGTCAATTCCTTGGTTTTGTCTTTTTCAATTCGTACCAGAAACAATCTTTTCAACAAGAGAATCTTCAGGAACTTAACTTTTTCGGTCATTTCATCTCTTCGATCGTTTCAACCGAACTGGCAACCATTCGGATGATGCTATCCACAGTCCAGGCGGCCAAACAAATCAGCGCCTATCATCATTTGGAAACAGGCCAGCATATCGACCGGGTGTCCCATTATGCCCGACTGATTGCCCAGGAACTGGCGCCAAAATATGGATTTAGTGATGAATATATCGAAAATATTTTTCTCTTCTCTCCTCTGCACGATATTGGCAAGGTGGGTGTTCCGGATACTCTGCTTAAAAAAAATGAAAAACTGTCCGACGAAGATTTTGACGGACTCAAAAAACATGTCGTTATCGGCCGCGAGATTATCGATTCTATCATCAAAGATTTTGGACTTAATACGCTTCAATACATGACGATGTTACGCAACATGGCCGAGTATCATCATGAGACTCTGGACGGATCGGGATACGTGCTTGGATTACAGGGAGAAGAAATCCCTATCGAAGCGCGCATGATCTCTGTGGCTGATATTTTCGACGCCCTCACCAGTTCCCGCAGCTACAAAGCGGCCTGGTCAAACGATGAGGCGTTTGCCATGCTGCGGCAATTAGCAGGGTTTAAGCTCGATAAGGATTGCGTCAAAGCGCTTATTCAAAATCCCAAGAAGGTGAGAGAAATCCAGGAAGGATTCAAAGAGAGCCTCCATCCCCCGACCATAGGAAAGCGAAAATTTCCAAGAATCAAAATAGAAGTGAAGGGAGATTTTCGTATACTTCTGCTGGAAAAAGACAAAGAACTATACCCCATCAGGACCAAAACCATAGGAAGGGGTGGTTTGATGTTTGATTCGTCCTTTCCTCTTTCCGAGGGCACCCCTTTGCAAGTGAGATTGTATCCCTATTCTGATAAAATCACCTTTATTGCCATAGTTGCTTGGATGGAGCCCAGTGCGGAAAATGCCGCTTCAGGCTATAAGATCGGGATTCAATTTAAACCCGTTCGCCAGGCTTCCCTGCTTCTCATTGATTTTCTTCTGCAAGCTCCCTTAGAATAAAAAACAAATTACCGGTAAGAGCCTAAAACAAGTAACTGAACTATAGAATTAAAGTTCTCTCTTTCGAGAACCTCATCGCCTCTCCCCGCCGGCTCCTTGACCTGTAGAAAAGATCATTCCGTCTATTAACTCTTTTGATTCTTTAGAAAGGCAAGGATGGACACATTGGCGGGAGGGAATTTATGATCATTTAAGCCGGGCTTTTTGACCCCATTATGGTCGGCAGAGAAGGAAAAAATGACGATGAAAGTTACCGTTCATAAATCTATTCTGGAACTGGTGGAAGGGGATATTACCCTGCAGGACACGGAAGCGATAGTGAATGCCGCCAATACCACGCTTCTCGGAGGCGGGGGTGTGGATGGAGCGATTCACAGAGCAGGGGGCCCACAAATTTTAGAAGAATGTAAAAAGATCAGGGGTTGCCCCACCGGTGAAGCCCGGATCACCTCCGGGGGCCGGCTTAAAGCAAAATACGTTATCCATACCGTTGGACCGGTCTACAAAGACGGCAGGCACCGGGAACCGGAGCTTCTGGCCGGCGCTTACCGGTCCAGTCTTCAACTGGCCACCCGGCACCGCATCAGGTCAATTGCTTTTCCCTCCCTGAGCACAGGGGCCTATCGTTATCCGATCCCTGAAGCGGCCCGGATTGCCCTCCAAACCGTCATGGATTATCTGAATCAGTACGAGGATATCCGGCGGGTCCGGTTTGTCCTGTTTGGACCCGAAGCGTTTGCCGCCTATAAAACGGCGTTGTCCGAACCTATCTGATGGGTTCATGGAAACAGGGCGGTTTTTCTTCATCTCTTCCTGAATCCGTGATGTTTTTGAGGTCTATTTTTTCTCTAAAATCAAGGGCGACTCATCCAGCCATGGAGTAAGCTCCTCTGCCGAAACAGGTCTGCTGATAAAGTAACCCTGCGCCTCATCACAATCGAATGCCACAAGCTGATCCAGCGTCTCTTGATCTTCAACTCCCACGGCAATAACCTTCAAACCCTGGCCATGAGCGAAGTCGATAGCCGATTTAACCACCATTGCATGGTCCGAACTCGTGATGGAGTCCATGACATAGGACCGATCAATTTTTATTGAATGAATGGGAAGTTTTGTCAGGTAATTCATCGAAGAAGAACGGAAGCCAAAATTGTCAAGAGATAGCGTGACTCCCTTTCTGGCGATTTGAACAATGGCATTCGCTATCTTGTTCTGATCAGACATGATGATGCTTTCAGTAATCTCTACATCCAGCCAGGCAGGATCGACACCACAGACTTCTAATAATTTGCAGATTTGGTCCGGAAGGTCAGAGTCCAGCAAACTCTGTCTGACCAGGTTCATAGCGACGCTGATCTTTCGCCCCGATTCATGCCAGAGCCGGCATTGGTTCACAGCCTCTTTCAGAACAAACAAAGTAAGGGGTTTCATCAAATCCGCTTTCTCTGCAAATGGAATGAACTGCTCCGGCAGAACGATTCCAAGTTTTGGATGACGCCACCGTACCAGGGCTTCAACCCCGGTGACCCGTTTAGTGCGGAGGTCTAACTTGGGCTGGTAAACAAGAAACAGCTGGCCGTTTTCTATACCCTGGTGCAGACTTTTCATCAGGGAAAGCGGCTCCGAAATAGATTGAACATGAACAGGTGAATGGTTGACTTCGTTGCCGCCCGGTTTTGCCGCATCAACAGTTTTCTCGGACTTCTTCGACGTATATAGGGCTATTTCAGCCCTTAGAATGAGATTGTCTGGATTTTTTCCTTCATCAGGATAAAGCGCAATGCCGACTCCTGCCTCAACCTGAACCGGTATGCCTTCAATATCAAATGGTTCTTGCAAAGTTTTTAAAATCCGGGAAGCGAACCTGGCTGCTTCTTCGGACGAAGCTTTTGGCAATATCAATCCAAATTCGTCACCTGCAAGACGCGCAACCGCTCCAGTTTGTCCCACCGTGTCAAAACGCTTTCCCACCTCCCGCAGGAGACGATTCCCTCGATAAAATCCCAGGGTGTCATTGATCTCATTGAAACGGTCGAGATCAATGAGAAGGACAGCTAAAGATTCATTGTTGCGCTCCGCCTTTTGAATGGCCTTATGAAGAAGATCATAGAAAAAGAGCTGATTGGGCAGGCCGGTTGTCGAGTCGTAGTATTCCAGCCGCTGAATCGTTTCTTCTAACCGCTTTCGTTCAAGTTCTAATGACGTGCGGAACGTAAACATTTGCATGAGAGATTCCACCATTTCAGGATTGGCTATCGGCTTGCTGTCCATGACAACCAGTAATCCCATTGGATGGCCGGATGAGTCGAACAAAGGAGCGCCAATATAACTCTCGACCCCCATTTCCCGTAATCTTTGAGCATCTGGAAATCGCGTCATCACCTCTTTAGGATAGATGCGCAGTTTCTTTCCACCGACAACCGTTTCACAAGGGGTACGGGTTGGATATTCAAAATTACTGATGATTTTATCGCCGGCAAAAACCGCAGCCGGTCCCTTCCGTGGAGTTTGAAAAACTCGTCCGGTCAAATGATTCAAACCCGATCCTCATGAAGAATAGAATAAGCCCTTCCGGCCTGCTGCACAAATCTTTTAAATCCTGGCGCTTCTGAATCTTCAAACGTTTGAACACGCATGGCAGGCGCAACACCCGGTCGCCAGCCTTAAACCTTACAACTTAAACTCAAAAGCATTAAGAAGGAAACAGGGATCGGTGGAGGGAGGTGAGAATAAACTGACGAATAATACGCAATTCTTCCGGAACAATCTGATGGCCGATGGGGAATTCATGGTAGGCCACGGAATATCCTTCTTTTTCCAAAACCAACGCCGCTTCTCGGCTCCCCTGAACCGGGAGAACATCATCCTCGACGCCGTGGCAGACTAGAACCGGCAGACCTTTATTTTCTGAAGATTTTTCTTCGGAAAGCCTTTCGGGGGCATGGAGATAGCCGCTTAAAGCCATTAATCCGCAAAGCTTGTTGGGATAACGAAGGCCGGCGTCCAGACTCATCACCGCACCTTGCGAAAATCCGGCGATCATAATTTCTCGCGCGGGGATCCCCGAAGATTCGATTTGCTGAACCAGTTCAATTAACTTTTTTCGGCTAACCGGAATTCCTCTCCCGTTTTCACGGGGAAGCTGATACCAGGCTCTCCCCTCGTAGGAATATTCAACCGGAAACGGACCGTTCGGAAAAATAAACTTTGTTTGAGGAAGATTGAGTTGTTCGGCCAGGGGCATGAGGTCTTTTCCGTTTGCCCCCAGTCCATGAAGGCCTATGACGCATCCCAGAGGCTTTCCTTTTTGGGGATTGATTTCAAAAAACTCCAGACTCATTCGATCACCCCGCCGCCGACCACAACCTCTCCCTGATAAAAAACCGCCGACTGACCCGGGGCGCCTCCTTTTTGAGGTTCATCAAAAATGATTTTTATCCTTTTCTCATCGACGGGTTCTAGCCAGGCCTTTGCCTCGGTCGATTTATACCGAATTTTTACGCCGGCCTGGACCGACTCGGAAAGGCGATCCAAAGCAATCCAGTTTAAATCACCCACCATTAGGTTTTTATGGTAGAGGTCGGCCTCGTCACCGATAACAATTTGGTTGGTGGTGGAATTTATTCGAATCACAAACTGGCGCTTTCCTGTCGCTACGCCAAGCCCCCTTCTCTGGCCGACGGTGTAAAAAGGAATCCCTTGATGCTCTCCCATCACTTCCCCGGCAGATGAAACAAATTCCCCTTTAGGCGCTTCCACCGCGGTTTCGTCTTTTAAAAAAGTCCGATAATCCCCCTGATTGACAAAACAGACCTCTTGACTTTCAAGTACATCTTCATATGGAAAATCAAGGGCTTCCGCGATTTTGTATATTTCCTTTTTCTCCATGTCCGCCAAAGGAAAAAGAATTTTTTTCAGTTGCTCCTGTTTGAGACGATAGAGAAAATAGGTCTGATCTTTGACCTGATCTTTTGGTCTAAGTAATTGATATCGTTTTGTTATTTTATTATAGACGATTTTTGCGTAATGGCCGGTCGCAAGAGCCTCGGCCCCGACCTCCCCGGCCTTCTCGATTAAAGTTCCAAATTTAATGCTTTCATTGCAACGGACGCAGGGGTTTGGGGTTCTCCCTTTTTTATACTCATCGGTAAAGTTATCAATGACCAGAGAACGAAAATCGTCCTGAACGTCAAAAACCTGGATATCGAGTTTGAGTTGTTGACAGACATGTTTGGCCAGGCCAATTTTACAACAGGAACGGTCAAGCCAATGTTTTGCCTCATCCCCTTCGTCTTTATATAAACGAAGGTGTAGACCGATCACCTCATGTCCTTGCTGTTGTAAAAGAGCGGCGGTCACGGCGCTATCCACGCCGCCGCTCATCCCTACTGCGATTTTCATCTTTTCTTTAAGTCAGATCATTTAAAATATCTGACGGAAGGTTTATTCCCCTTCTTTTTCGGTAGGGTGGTTTTCGGGAGCGGCGTGCGAGGGCGATTTTCCCATGTCAACCGTTCCATTAAAACGAACCCCTTCTTCGATCACCAAAATCGGGGTTTTGATAGTGCCCGTGACAATCGCCGGAGCGATTAGTTGAATTTTTTCAAATGCGACAATGTTCCCATTAATCGAACCGCCGCAAACGAGGCTCCCTACTTCGATTTCCGCCTTAATTTCTGCACTCTCTCCGACGACCAGAGAGCCCTTTGTAATAATTTCACCATCGACATTTCCATCGATTCGAACGGTACCATCATAGGTAATAACCCCTTTAAACGAGGTCCCTTTCCCGAGAAAAGCTATAATTTCGCCTGTTACAGTCTCTTTCCGTTCTTTTTCTTTGGTCATCATATCTCATAACTCCTTAATTTATTTATGTTTTTATAATATTGGGCGGTTCTTCAACCGTACAAAAAAGATGTGCCTGGTGTGCCCTAAACGGAGACTTCGGCGGCGGAGAGATGGGCATTTTAGGGACATCAAGCACCCAAAGCTAACGTGTGATATCAATTTTTTTTATTATTGATTCCACCCCAGCATGATTTCCATCAAACGCTCTAAATCTTCAGGATTATAATATTCTATCATAATTTTTCCACCTTTACGGCCGCTCTCAATAGAAACCTTCGTTCCAAGCGATCTTTTCAACCGGTCTTCAAGATCAACCCATAGCGCCTCCTTTTTCTTGCTCTTCGTATGGCGGGGTTGAACGATTTTTTTTGCCAAAAGGTCGGTCTGGCGGACAGAAATCCCTTTTTCAATGATCTGGTTAGCCAGGGAAATTTGGCGGTCGCGGTCTGAAAGGGTGAGAAGAATTTTCGCATGTCCCACTGAAATTTTATTTTCGAAAATAAAATCACGAATTTCTTTCGGAAGATCAAGGAGCCTTAAACTGTTTGCAATACTCGAACGCTCTTTTCCGACCTGTTTTGAAATCTCTTCCTGGGTTAACTCAAACTCTTTAATCAACCGTTCATAGGCCCGGGCCTCTTCAAGAGGGTTTAAGTCAGCTCTCTGGATATTTTCAATTAACGCAAACTCCAGCATCTCCCGGTCTGAAATATTTTTAATATACGCCGGGATTTTCGTTAAACCAGCCATTTTAGAGGCTCTAAACCGTCTTTCTCCCGCTACGAGCTCGTATTGATTGGACCCTTTGGATCTGATCATGATCGGTTGAATGACTCCATTGATTTGAATCGAAGCCGCAAGCTCTTCCAGCTCCTTCGAATCAAAATCAATTCTTGGCTGATATCTATTCGGTATGACGCGGGAAATTTCCACCTCGATAAATTCTTTTGATTTAGTTTCCTCCCCGGTCAGAATCGTTTCCCCAAGCAGGGCGCCTAATCCTTTTCCTAGTTTTTGCCGCTCCATTTAATGTTTAACCTCCAAGCGAAGAAGAAGAGATGATTAATCGTTTCCATTAATAATAGATCCAAAACAACCGGATTTAAACAAAGCTTAATTCGTGGAATTCGTAATTAATTCTTTAGCCGCTTCCAAATATGTCTGAGCTCCCTTTGAAAGGATATTGTAAAGTAAAACGGGTTTTCCATGGCTTGGCGCCTCAGCTAAAGCAATATTTCTGGGAATTGTAATGGTAAACACTTTTTCATTAAAATGTTTTCGGACCTCTTCAACCACCTGGTTGCAGAGATTATTCCGACTGTCAAACATCGTCAGCAAAAGCCCTTCAATCTCAAGGGCGGGGTTCAGCGACCGATGAACCAATTGGATCGTTTTTAGAAGCTGGGTCAACCCTTCCATAGCATAATATTCACATTGCACAGGAATCAAAACGGTTTGCGCGGCGACTAGCGCATTTACGGTCAAAAGACCGAGAGAAGGAGGGCAATCGATAAAGATATAATCGTACTTTGAACTGACCGCATCCAGGGCCTTTTTTAGAATAAACTCCCTCTCCGGATACTGAATCAGTTCAATTTCCGCCCCGACGAGGTCTCCGGTCGATGGAACAATTTGAAGGTTTTTAATTTCGGTTTCTAAAATTACCTCGCTGATCATATTTTGCTGAGCAAAAATATTATAAAGGGTTAAAAGCCCGGTTTTTTTGTCGATGCCGCAACCGCTCGTTGCATTTCCCTGAGGGTCGGCGTCAATCAATAAAATCTTTTTCTCCAAAACAGCTAAAGAGGCCGACAAATTAATGGCTGTGGTCGTCTTTCCGACCCCCCCTTTTTGGTTTGCGACTGCAATAATTCTAGCCATAAATTTCCAA
Organism: Nitrospirota bacterium; assembly: GCA_016178585.1. Taxonomy (NCBI): domain Bacteria; kingdom Pseudomonadati; phylum Nitrospirota; species Nitrospirota bacterium. The sequence continues at coordinate 29,231 of JACOTA010000006.1, read as the reverse complement.
TAAACAAAAGATAGAAAAGTAAAATTTAAGTAAATAAAGGGAGGATCATACCACAAAATTAAAAATAATCAACTTATTCCTCAAAAAATTTCGTTGGTTTGTTCCACGTGGAACATTCCGGGCAGACGTTCTGTCTATTTCTAAAAATGTTCCACGTGGAACATTTCCTGTTTAGTTAATATAATCAATGTATTATAAATTATATTGTAGGGGCAGGCCCCTGTGCCTGCCCTATAAAAGAATAACCAAGGGACGTCTTCTATATTTTATATGCCGAACATCACACATCGGGCAGGCACGGGGACCTGCCCCTACTACCATTTTTAGGACTTATGAATGATCAACAGATTTCGCCTAATCGTCGTTAAAGGGAGGAGAAAGGAGATCGTTTCAACGTCCCGACCCTTCTTATTATTAAAAAGCCGCTCTCCTGGACCCGTTGAAATAATGATCCTTCCGTTTGGATTTAAATAATCAAAAATTTGATCGATGAAATGGTCAATTTGCCCCACAGCCCGCATCATCATGACATCAAAATATTCCTGATTCTGTTTAAGCCATTTCTCGGCTTTTTCTTCAATGATTCGAACATCCAATTTAAGCCTCGAATTAAGGGTATGAAGGAAAGACGTTCTTTTAAAAGAAGGCTCCATCAGACAAATTTTCAGATCAGGAAAAACAATTTTAAGAGGAACGCCGGGAAAACCGGCTCCGCTCCCGATATCCAGAAATTTCAATTCAGCAAAAAATGGAGGAAAAGCTTTGATATACGCCAGGGAATCTACAAAATGTTTTTGAGCAACCTCTTCTTCATCAACAATCGTCGTTAAATTAATAGCCTTATTCCAAAAAAGGAGCAATTCATTATAGTCTTGAAATAGCTGAAGCTGCTTAAAAGTCAGATTAAAACCTAACTCCTTAGCCCCTTTTTTCAGGATATTCTCTAACAATAAGTATTTCATAAAAACGGCTTTATTTCAGTTTTGGACCGCAAAAATGATTAACCCTACCATAATATAAAAATCTAGCTTGCCCACCCCCAGTTTTTTAAAATAGTCGTTTTTTCAGGCCAGGGGAGGGAGTTTCCGTCACGGGTCAAAACGTCTCCCGTTATTGTCTCCTCTGTCGTCATTGCAATGGCCTGAAGCGCTCATGAAACGCGCTTCAGGCAGGTGGTTTGTCTCTTAAAGGGTTGTTTTGGCGTACGACCCATTCCTCCAACCCCCTCCCCTGGCCTTGGTCCCGGTTCTTTTGGATAAAACTGGGGAGGGGCAAGAAAAATACAGAGATTCGGACAAGGTTCGATGGCATTGGAGAGAGACATTCCAATGCCCATCTGACACCAAAAACTGAAGCAAAACTAAAAATGTTCCACGTGGAACATTAATTTTAAAATATAATAAAATCAAATATTTACATAGTTATTTGGGCGAGGAGAGGTGAAATTTAACTTTCTCTAAAACTTTTTTAGGAGGAGTGGTGGACTTAATTAAAAAATCTTTTGCTCCCAACGACATTGCTTTTTGAATTTCTTCCGGGTTTCCTTTGGCCGACAGGACGATCACGGGAATGTCAGCCGTTTTCGGATCGCCTCTTAAAAAAGAAAGAACTTTAAACCCATCCATAACCGGCATCATTAAATCAAGCAAAATTAAATCAGGTTTTTCTTTAGTAATGGCCGCGATTCCTTCGTTTCCATCTTTTGCGGCTGAAACCTGAAACCCCCCGGTCATCAAAACGGTTAAAAACATCGTTCGCACAAAATCACTGTCGTCAATAAGAAGAACTTTTTGGGCCATTTATTTTTCCTCTCTTTTGTACAAAACCGCGCCAAAAACGAAAAAGAAACTTTTCTCAAGAGATCGGGACAAAGAATAGCGAAGTTAAACAACAAGATCAATCCTAAAAGTAAAAGACCGGACCGGGTTTAAGGCTGGATTACTGTTTTTTCAGGTTCTCCACAAATTTAAAAACGCCTTGTTCAAGGGGGGTTTTAGGATCATACCCTAATTTCTTTCGCGCTTTCGAAATATCGGCATAGGTGATTAACATATCCCCCGGCGCAACGGGAAGGTAATTTATCCTGGCTGGTTTTCCAATATATTTTGACAGTAATTCGATAACTTTATTCATCGGATGGGTTTCCGACTCTCCCAGATTAAAAATCTCAAACTCGAAAGGATTTTTTATCGCCTGGACGATCCCGTCGATAATGTCGTCGATGTAGGTAAAATCCCGCCTGATGGTTCCATCGCCGAACAAAGGGAGGGACTTTCCTTCAAAGATCGCTCGCGCAAAAAGATGGATGGCCATTTCCGGGCGTTGTCTCGGGCCATACACCGTAAAAAACCGTAAACAAGTCATTGGAATTTGATAAAGATGGTGGTAGTTATAGCAAAAGAGCTCCCCGGCTTTTTTAGTTGCCGCATAGGGCGAGCCGGGTGAATCGACCGGATCGGCTTCAGAAAAAGGGGTTTTAATATTCCCGCCGTAAACGGAGGAGGAAGAGGCGAACACAAATTGCTTAATGGAATGAATCCGCGAAAGCTCCAGGAGGTTGAGCGTCCCTTTAATATTCACCTCTTCGTAAAGCAAGGGGTTTTGAATGGAGGGGCGAACGCCGGCGCGAGCCGCCAGATGGACGATTTTGTCAAACGACTGCCGGGCAAAAATTCTTTCTAAAAAAGGAGTGTCCCGAATATCCCCGACAAAAAGGGAAAAAAGAGGGTGGTCTTTAAACAGGTCGACGTTCTTTTGTTTTAAGGCCGGGTCATAAAAGGAGTCAAAGTTGTCGAGTCCGTAAACCCTGTATCCGAGTGATAAAAGACGGCCGGTCAAATGAGAACCAATAAAACCCGCCGCCCCCGTCACCAATATTTTTTCCAACCTTTGCGTCCCCTTTTTTTAACCGTTTAGATTCACCTGGATTCCGCGCCTCTCAGAAACCCTTGTCCACCCACGGTTTTTAGAGACAACCGGAGCCAGGACCACGGCAGGGGGATGGAGGAATGGGTAGGTGCCTCCGAGCTTGCTTTGGGAGCGGTTCCGCAGCGGACATATAAATTTTGAATCCAACCCCTCAAAAGATAAACCACCTGCCTGAAGCGCGCTTCGTGAGCGCTTCAGGCCGAAGCAAATACGTCACAGGAGAAAATCATGGTCGACGCTTTGACTCATGACGGAATGCCCCTGCCGTGGTCTTGATAAACGGCATCTGAAACTTATACCGGGAGCAGGCAAAGCTCAGAAACCCCCTACTATTGACGGCCAACGGAAACGTAGGTGAATCCCAGAGCTCGAACCTTTTGGGGATCATACACGTTGCGAAGATCCATTAAAAGGGGTGTTTTTAACAACTCTTTCATTCGTAAAAGGTCGAGGTTTCTAAACTCATTCCATTCCGTCAACAAAACCAGCCCATCGGCTCCTCTTGCCGTTTGATACGGGTCCGCGCCATAGGAAATTTTTTTATAGACCGCTTTAGCCCCTTCCATCGCCACCGGATCATAAGCCTGAATCGCCACTCCCCTGGCCTGTAATTGCTGAATAATCGCAATGGCTGGAGACTCTCTTAAATCATCTGTGTTCGGTTTAAACGAAAGGCCAAGCACCCCGAGCGTTTTATTTTTAAACCCTCCCAGCGCTTTTTGGATCTTTTGAACCATCCGGGTTCGTTGTTTTTCGTTGACCTCGATTGCCGTTTTGACCAGTTGAAATGAATAGCCGGCCGCCTCCGCAATTTTTACCAGAGCCTGGGTGTCTTTCGGAAAACAGGACCCTCCAAAACCGGGTCCGGCATGTAAAAACTTGTTCCCGATTCGATGATCAAGCCCCATTCCTTTGGAAACCACCTGAACATCCGCGCCCACCAGCTCGCATAAATTCGCCACTTCGTTAATGAAAGAAACCTTGGTGGCTAAAAAAGAGTTCGAAACATACTTGATCAACTCCGCCGTCCTTAAATCGGTGAGGACAAAGGGGGTTTCAATCAAATAAAGCACCCGGTAGAGGTCTTTCATGGTCTCAAGGGCTTTTGGGCTGTCGGAACCGATGATGACGCGGTTAGGCCGCATAAAATCTTCAATGGCCGACCCTTCTCTCAAAAACTCAGGGTTTGAAACCACATCGAATTTTCGCTTTCCCGCGTATTGGGCAATGATTTTTTTAACCGCCTCGCTGGTTCCCACCGGGACTGTGCTTTTGGTCACAATCACCTTATACCCTTTCAAGTTTTGGCCAATCGTTTTCGCCGCCTCTTTGATGGCCGTCAGATCAGCTTCCCGGTTGTGGCCCTGCGGGGTTCCGCAGGCGATAAAAATGACTTCGCTTTTTTCAATCGATTTATTTAAATCCGAAGAAAAGGCAAGGCGCTTTTGAAGGACATTTTTTGCGACGAGTTCTCTCAACCCCGGCTCATAAAAAGGGATTTCTCCTTTTTCAAGCGTTTTGATTTTGACCTTATCCTTATCGATACAGGTCGTCTGGATGCCAAATTCGGCAAAACAGGCGCCGGTTACCAGCCCGACATATCCCGCGCCAATCATGCAAATTTTCATTGATTCCCCCTTTTACTTAAAATGACTTAAAAAAATAAACCCCGAAGCTTTACGGCGCGTCAGGTAAAGGTTTAACAGAAAACTTTTTGCAGGTCAAATTGATTATTTCCTTTTTGGTAACCCTTCAGTGAAGGGTGGGCATTGACGAAAGTGCAAGGAAATTGATCGATTTCCAAGACCAGCGATAGACTTCGCACCCACTTATTAATCATGTCATTGCGAGCACCGAAGGGTGCGTGGCAATCTTATCGTAAAGTCTTGAGATTGCTTCACTTTGTTCGCAATGACAGCTTTCTAACTCTGTTCTTGGGGGCCATGTGGTTTTGTATGTAAGAAACCTGAAGCAATCGCTCAAATTTTATAAAGAGCTTCCGGGTTTCCAGCATATTGAAAAAGGTCAATTGAATTTTCCGGCGGCGGCTTTGACTTCCGGTCGAACTCATCATGAACTGCTTCTGATAGAGGTGGGAGAAGACGCTCAACCATCCTGAGGCGGTTCTCTCCGCCATCAAGCCTCTTATTTTATAAGATTTTAGTCTTCCCGGTTTTGCGTCCAGAGGCAGAAAAACGTGATCAGAGTCCTTTTAGCGCACGGGAAATTTTATTGAGAGTTCGGTTTCCTTTTCCGGAGAAATCACCACTTCTTTTTCCTGAAGCGGAAGGCTTTCATGCCAGATCCCGATTTTATATTTGCCGGGGGGAATGTCAGAAATTCTGTAATTTCCATCTTGATCAGTAACCGCACCGTATGGGTTATCCGAAACAAATATCCACCCTTGCATGAACTTGTGAGCATCACATTTGGCATTGATGATTCCTTTTTTTACAATCGTTTTTCTGATATTGTTCCCGCTGGCGGGCATAGCGACATTGACAAGGGTTACCGATTCGGTATAGAGATGGGTATTATGGAGCACCGGATCTGAATTCCTGATTTCATATGAACTCCCCACCATTCCCATCTGAACGTGCGGCACAAAATGGCAATGACGATTTTCCAATACCAGAGAGGATAAAAGTGGTTTTTTGCCCCGCTCGATTTTCTCAATGCTGATCACAACATTTTTCAGGCCATGATTTTCGGGATTGACAAGGGTGGTCTCTTCTAGAACCGCCGATCCGCAAAATTCCGGGTTATTCAACACCTGATGGGATCGATTGGGAGGGGGTTCCCCCATAAATTTGATGGACCCGAAAAGTTCTCCTCCCCGTTTAACAGGAATCACGTCATAGGCTAAAAGAGGCGTTTTTGGAGCAAAATAAAAGAATAGGACCAGAAACATTCCCACTCTAAAGGAGCTTTTTACTAATACTTTTATTATATTCAGCATTATTTCCTCCCGTTAGGTTCAAATAAATACAAATACGTCGGAGCTTCTTAAGCTTAATTTCATCATAAAGAAAAAGTACCAAGAACAGAGTTAGAAAGCTGTCATTGCGAACAAAGTGAAGCAATCTCAAGACTTTACGATAAGATTGCCACGCACCCTTCGGTGCTCGCAATGACATGATTAATAAGTGGGTGCGAAGTCTATCGCTGGTCTTGGGAGGAAATGGGGTGATTATAATTTTCTTACTAAACCGATAAACTTTAAGGAGATTAGCTATGGCAGAAGGATTAAGTTTACCTAAAATTGGAGATGTCGCTCCGGATTTTAAGGCAGTGACCACCCATTCCGGTGAGATGACTTTTAGCGAGTGGCAGGGAAAAGAGTGGGTCGTCCTTTTTTCTCATCCGGCCGACTTTACCCCGGTTTGCAGCACCGAGCTTATGGAGTTTGGACGGCGAAGCGAAGATTTTAAGAAAATTTCAACAAAATTAATCGGTATCAGCGTCGATAGCATTCATTCCCATTTGGCCTGGCTTCAAAACATGAAAGAGAAAATGGGTGTTGAAATCCCTTTTCCAATGATTGCCGATATCGACATGAAGGTTTCACAGGCTTATGGAATGATCCATCCGGGAGCCAGCGCCACGGCAACCATTCGCGCGGTTTTTATCATCGATCCCAAACGGGTTGTCCGCGCCCTTGTTTACTATCCGATGAATGTGGGACGGAACGTCGAAGAGATCATTCGATTGGTCACTTCGCTGCAAACGGCTGACAAGTTTACCGTTGCGACACCGGTGAACTGGACGCCGGGAAACAAGGTGGTTGTGCCGCCGCCCAAAAAAGTGGATGAGGTTAAAGAACGGGAAAGCCATAAAGGAAAAGATTATCTCTATCAGGATTTTTATCTCTGCCTGAAAGACCTCCCAAAAGTTTAAAAAATACCCTCTGCAGGGGCGAGTTTTGGCTCGCCCTTTTTTGATGTTTCCGCCTTGGCTACAAACAGGCTTAATTTTTCACACCGCTTCGCCGGTGACGCTCCAACGCGACCAGGAGGAGCGAAATCGCAACCGGGGTCACGCCTGAAATCCGGGATGCCTGGCCCACCGAAAGGGGCCGGATATGGGTTAGTTTTTGAAGGACTTCGTGGGAAAGGCTTTTCACCGAGGAATAATCAAAGTCATAGGGAATCTTTTTATTTTCACTTAAATGAAATTGGCTGATTTGCTCGTTTTGCCGTTGAATATACCCTTCATATTTAACCTGAATTTCAACCTGGGCGCCCATCTCTTCGTCGTCGTTCGGTTCATCAAACCATTCACACAGCGTTCCGTAATCAACTTCCGGCCTTTTTAAAAGCTGACTCAGGGTTAAATCGGGCAAGCCTGTCTGACCCATTCCACGGAGTCGTTCCGAATAATCTTCAAACGACCCGAGCCGGGTTGACTCCAGCCATTCGATCTTCCGGAAAATAGACTCTTTCTTTCTTAAAAATCTTTTATACCGATTTTCCCCGACCAAACCAAGGCCATACCCTATTTCGGAAAGTCTTAAATCGGCGTTGTCATGGCGAAGAAGAAGGCGGTACTCCGCACGCGAGGTGAACATCCGGTAAGGCTCGTTTGTTCCCTTCGTCACCAGGTCATCGATCAAGACGCCGATATAAGCCTCTGACCGCTTTAAAATAAAAGGCGCTTCTCCTCTCATTTTTAAAACCGCGTTAATCCCCGCCATTAACCCCTGTGCCGCCGCCTCTTCATAGCCCGACGTTCCGTTGATCTGGCCGGCATGATATAAGCCTTCCACCCGTTTGGTCTCCAGGGTTGGTTTTAATTCAGTGGGAGGAACAAAGTCATACTCGATGGCATATCCGGGTCGGAGAAATTCGGCTTTTTCCAGGCCGGAAATCGTCCGGATAAAGGCAAGCTGGACATCGACCGGAAGACTCGTGGAAACACCGTTGGGATACCATGAGTTTGTTTCCAGACCTTCAGGCTCTAAAAAGATCTGATGGCGCTCTTTATCGGCAAACCGGAAGACCTTGTCTTCAATCGAAGGACAATAGCGCGGCCCGATCCCCTCTATCGTCCCGTTAAATAAAGGAGAGCGGTCGAGATTATCTTTAATGATCCGATGGGTCTCTGCCTGGGTATAGGTCAAATAACAGGGGACCTGCGGGAGGGAAATCTGACGGGTTTCAAACGAAAAAGGAAGCGGGGGGGCATCGCCGTACTGTGGAGCGGTTTTGGAAAAATCAATGGTCCTGCCGTCGATTCGGGGGGGCGTTCCCGTTTTTAAACGGCCGAGGGGGAATCCGAGCTGTAAAAATGATTTGGAAAGATTTTCCGACGCGTTTTCCCCGGCTCTTCCCGATGGAAAGCGGGTTAAACCAATATGGATCAACCCCCGCAAGAAAGTCCCGGTCGTGACAATCACATTTTGCGACAGGAACGTTTTTCCACCGGCGGTTTCGATCCCGATCACCCGTCCGTCTTCGACAAGAATGCGGTCGATCATCTCCCCCAGCAATTCCAGACTTTCCTGGTTTAACAGGGATCGGGTCATTTCCTCGCGGTAAAGGTCTTTATCTGACTGAGCCCGCAGGGCACGAACCGAGGGGCCCTTTCGGGTATTGAGCATTTTAAACTGTATGCCGGTTTTATCGGCGTTTTTACCCATCTCTCCGCCCAGAGCGTCAATTTCACGAACCAGGTGCCCTTTTGCAATTCCTCCGATGGCCGGGTTACAGGACATCTGGCCGATCTTATCGAGGCTGATGGTACAGAGCAAGGTTTTAGCCCCCATCCGGGCCGAAGCCAGCGCGGCCTCGCACCCCGCATGGCCGGCGCCAATCACAATGACATCATATTTTTCTTTAAATGTTTGAATTAACATGGGTCTATCTATGGGGGCTCACGTCGCCCCCTCCACCGGCAGAGCCGGATGGAGCCTCCCCCTCTCGCTCGCTTTGCTCGCTAGGTTCCGCACCGGCCAAGCCGGCTGCTTCACTTATTCCTTTATTCATGAATCGGGTGCCTGGTGTGACCTGAAAAGAAGACTTCGGCGAAGTTTGCCCATTCCACCATAGTCTAAAAATCTAGAGATGAGAATAACTTCGTCGGCGTCTTCGCTCAGGCCGCACCAGGCACCCGATCTATTTCCCTATGCAAAAATCTTTAAAAATTTGATTTAAAACATCGTCCGGAGTGGTGATTCCAACAATTTTCCCCAGATGGTCGATCGCCCCTTTTAAATCAAGCGCTACAAATTCCGGCGACATATTACCTTTGAGAGAGTCCAGGGAGTGAAGAAGCGACGCCTTCGCCTCCCGAAGCGCCTGTTCATGCCTCCGCCGAATAACCACAGCCCCGGCTTCTGAACCGGTCCACCGGGTTAATTGAAGACACGCCTCGGAAATCCCCGCCTCTAACTCCCGAATGCCCGATTTTCTAAAGGAAGAGATTTTTAACACCTGCTTATTCGAAAATCTCCCCGTTCGCGGCAAGCCGCTGTCATTGACCAAGTCTATTTTATTAAAGAGAATAAGATAATTCTTCCGGCAATATTTTTCAATGTTTTTATCTTCTTCCGGGGTCATTCCGGCGGTTGCATCGACCAGCCAGAGCACAAGGTCCGCGGACCGGATCGTCTCTTCTGCCCGTTTAATCCCTTCCTTTTCAATCGGATCGTCCGTCGACCGGATTCCGGCGGTATCCACCAGCCTGACTTTTACACCATGAACTAAAAGAGATTCCTCCAGAGTGTCCCGCGTCGTTCCCGGAAACGCCGTGACAATGGCCCTTTCATTTCCTAACAGGGTGTTCAGCAAGGTCGACTTCCCCACATTGGGTCTCCCCGCCAGGGCGACCAGAAACCCCTCCCGGACAATCCTTCCATCCCGGGCGGTATTTAACAACCCATCGACCTCTTCCAAAAGATTGAGGACCTTCTGAACCGCGGCGGGTTCGGATAAAAACTCTATGTCTTCCTGGGAAAAGTCTATGTTCCCTTCCAAATTCGAGAGAAGGCTGACCATCCGCTCGCGGATTTTTAAAATGACCTGGGAAAAATCGCCATTTAAATGTTTAAGGGCCAGCTCCCGGGCAATTTCAGATTCCGCTGAAATAAAATCCATGACCGCTTCAGCTTGAACCAGGTCGATTCTTCCATTTAGAAAGGCTCGCCTGGTAAATTCTCCGGGAAGGGCTTCTCTGGCCCCCTCCCGCACCAGCAGTGAAAGAATTTTCATGAGAGAAGGGGTGTTGCCGTGGCAGCTGAGCTCTAAAACATCCTCGCAGGTGTAGGATTTAGGGGAACGCATCACGGCCGCCAGGACTTCATCCAGGACCTCTCCGGTTCGAGGGTCCACGATCTTGCCGTAATGAAGGGTGTGCGTGGGGGCCTTGTGAAGTTTTTTTTTATGTACGGCGTGAAAAATCCGATCCCCGATTTCAAAGGACCTTTGTCCGCTCACCCGGATCACCCCGATGCCCCCCTGACCGGGCGGGGTGGATATTGCGCAAATCGTGTCCTCATTCGCAAAGCGATAGGGGCTCACGTCGCCCCCTCAACCGGCAAAGCCGGTTTTTTAAAATCATCTGTCCGCTGTGGAAACGCTTCCATAGCTAGCTCGGATGCTCCACGCTCGCTTTGCTTGCTGGGAATCTATATAAAGAGGTCTTCATTGAACTAACCTAACTTGATTTTACGGCCTTTCCGGTCTTCTCTGCAACTCCCGCTTTTTGTTTTCCATTGGCGGAATATTTCGCCGTGACCACCTGCTGGGTGATACTCAGGATGTTGTTCACCATCCAGTATAAAACTAACCCGGAAGAAAAGTTTAAAAAGAAAAAGGTAAAAATCAAGGGCAGGAAAAGCATGATTTTAGCCTGCTTGGGATCCATATTGGTCGGCTGGATTTTTTGCTGGATAAACATGGTGATTCCCATCAAGACGGGAAGAACATATTTATGGTCATAATCGGAGAGGTCGTTCACCCACAAAAAAAACGGCGCGTGCCGAAGTTCAATCGTCGTATAAAAAATATTAAAGAGAGCCACAAATACGGGTATTTGAAGAACCATCGGGAGACAACCGCCAAGAGGATTTATTTTGCGCGTCTTGTAAATTTCCATAATTTCTTTATTTAGCCGCGGTTTGTCATTCTTATATTTTTTTTGTAGATCGGCAAGGATCGGCTGAACCTCCTGCATCCCCTTCATTGATTTATAGCTCTTATGGGTCAGCGGAATAAACAGCACCTTGATCGAAACGGTCAGAAAAATGATGGCAATGCCATAATTATGAGTAAAACTGTAAAAGAAATTCAGGATCGAAAATAACGGTTTTGCGATGATACGGACCACCGACCAGCTTCCGGCGATAAACCAGCCAAAATCAATTGTTTCTTCCAGATAGACATTTAAAGATTCCAGGATCGATAGTTTCTTGGGGCCGGCAAAAAGGACAAATTGTTCGGTGTTGGAAGCGGGTTGTTTGGGCAACACCTTTACCCCGACTGTAAATTCCCCCTCTTTAACTTTTTTAACAATGGATTTCACTTCTTCATCTTTAGGAATCAGCGCGGCAAGAAAATATTTATCCTGTAAAGCCGTCCAGGTTGTTTTTCCCTCATAAACAACCTCCTGAGAAAGTTTTGAAGGGGTTTCCTTTATCACCCGGTTATTGATCAAGCTGGTGGGCCCGATAAATCCAACAAAACTTTTATCTCCCCATTGATGAATTCCAAAATTGGAACCCAAAAGAAATTCATACGAAGGAATGTTTTCGGTTTTGATTTCAACGTCGACGGCATAGGTGTCGTCATGAAAGGTCAGTTTTTTCTGGACCCCCTTCCCTGTTGCGGCGTCTTTTAAATAAAAAATGATCGTTCCTTCTTTTTTTCCGCTCGCGAGATTAAGATCCTCCCCTTCAACATGATAAATTCCTTTTAAAAAAAGATCCCCCTCTTCCTTCATTTCTAAAGACAAAGGAAAAAGAGATATTCCTTCATTGAGGAGTTTAACGCTCGTGGTTCGGTCGCTCTCTGTATATTTTTTAAGGTCCCACCGCTTAAAGGCCCCCCCGCGATTGGTTAACTGGGCATGATAAAGGGGCGTATCAACGGTTAAAATTTTTTCTTCCGGCGCTGGTTTGTTTTCAATGGCGCCTATTGGCGTGTTCAGGAGCTCATTTTTTTCAACCCCCGCCGCGGCACGGGTTGAAACCGCTGTTTCTTGTTTCACCGGCAACGTTTTTTTGGCCGGAAAAAGATAGGAACTCCCAATCAGAATTAGAACGGAGATAACAATAAAGAGAACAAGCCTTTTTTCCATGGATTCCTTTTTCAGCTAAAAATTTTCTAATTTAAAAAAATAAATTCAATTTGATTAAAGAGGCGAGAAAAGAAAACTTTATTTCAACGGAGAGGATCATAACCGCCGGGATGAAAGGGATGACATTTAAAAAGGCGGCAGACTCCCAAAAAAACGCCTTTAAAAATTCCATATCTTGCCAAAGCGTCGATTTGATATTGGGAACAGGAGGGATAAAACCGGCAGACCGGGGGCAACCAGGGAGAAATCCCCCTTTGATAAATTCGAATCAATAAAATAACGACTTGGGTCATTGGACAGGAAGCTGTTTTAACATTTTATGAATGGAAAAAATAACTTCTTGCTTTAATAAAATAAAAAGTTTCTTTTTCGATTCGGATTTTGGAACCACGATAAAATCAAAAGGAAAGTTAAAATCAATTTGCTGATTATAAAGAATTTCCCTGAAAATTCTCTTAATGGTGTTTCGATCTACGGCTCCCCCGCATTTTTTCCCAACGACAACTCCCGCCCGGCCATGAGAAAGATTATTTTTAAAAAAAAGAAAATCAAAATTTGGACCTCTTAATCTTTTTCCTTTTTCAAATAAAAACTGAATTTCACGATTACTTTTTATTTTTTTATCTTTTAATTTTTCTTTCAGCCCATTCCCTTCCTGAGTTTTTTACGATCTTTTAATCAACGGTCAATCTTTTTCTCCCTTTGTTTCTCCGCCTCTTAATGACTTTACGTCCGTCGGCGGTCGACATTCTTTTTAAAAACCCGTGGGTTCTTTTTCTTTTTAATTTACTGGGTTGAGCATAGGTGTCAGACATGTGAGATCCTTCTAATCTTGAATAAGAGGTTTAAACAAGATAAAATAGTGTTTTTTAAGTTTAAAGTCAAGTTTTAATTATGTCTTTTTAATAAATAATTTTTTATTTTATTGTTTAGTAAATAAAGATAATATTTATAAATTAAATAAAAATAGTAGTCCATAGTAAGCAGCATTAAAGTGTGGAAAATAACCTAAGTCCTTTAAATGACATGAATAAAAGAGATATAAATCTGGGGATAGTTTTATAAAAAAAATTATCAACTGTTTATTTCATTTTTGTGGAAAATGAAATGGCTTGTAAAATGGTTTTAAGTTTGTTATAGTTTTATTGCTTTTTTAAAAAAAAATATATAAGATATTGATTTTTATATGTTTTTTATTCGTTTATTGAACTATAAAAAAAACAGGATGAAGATATAACACATTGAAAAAATAGGTAAAAAAAAGTTATTAACAATTGTGAATAACTCTGTTAGTAACTTTAAAATTAATAGAGAAGTTTATTTTTATAAATTAAGTGAAGCAACTGGTTTAGCCAGTGACGGACTTTGGAATGGTCGTAGTTAGACCGAGCGGAGCGCGGGGTTCGGGCATCTGCCGAAAAAGACTTATCGGCACTGCGGGAACGTGCCGAGAGCAAGCTTTGTGACACAGGCCCCTGAATATCATTAATTAGGTTTTTATAAAAAATGATGGATATGAATGAAATTTGGAAAGAAAATTTGAGTTTGATTGAAACTCAGATTAACAAACAAAGTTTTGATATGTGGTTTAAACCGCTGCGTTTTTCCAGTTTTGAAAAAGATGCTTTTATCATTTCTGCCCCCAACAAGCTTTTTGGCGAATGGATTTTTACCCATTATCAGGACCAAATCGATCAGAACCTGGAAACCCTCACCCAAAGAAAAGATATTAAGGTTGTTTTTGTTATCGATGAAGCGGGATTAACGAAAGAAGAAAACGCCGCAGTCCCTGAAAGAAGGGCGGATAAAGAAAAACGAAAGGTGGGGCTGAATGCCAAGCATGTTTTCAGCTCCTTTGTTGTGGGGTCCTCCAATCAATTTGCCCATGCCGCTTCTTTAAAGGTTGCCGAGGAGCCCGGAAAGACCTACAACCCCCTGTTCCTGTACGGTGGCGCCGGATTGGGGAAGACACACCTGTTAAACGCCATTGGAAACGCGATGTATGCGAAGAACAACGGGTTGAATATTGTTTATCTTCCCTCTGAAAAATTCACGAACGAGCTGATTAATTCTATTCGCTACGACAAAATGCCGGAGTTCAGGGGAAAATACAGACATATCGATGTTCTTCTTATTGACGATATTCAGTTTATTCAGGGGAAAGAGCGTACGCAGGAAGAGTTTTTTCATACTTTTAATACCCTCTATGAAGACAACAAACAAATCGTTTTATCCAGCGACCGGTCGACCAAAGAGATGTCTGATATTGAAGAACGGCTCCGTTCCCGTTTTGAAATGGGATTGATTGCCGACATTCAGCCTCCGGATCTTGAAACCCGAATTGCCATTTTAAAGAAAAAAGCCGATGCCGAAAAAACAAATCTCCCGGATGATTTGGCGTTGTTTCTCGCCACACATATCAAAAATAACATTCGGGTTCTCGAGGGTTCTTTAAACCGGGTAGGGGCGTTTTCCTCTTTAACCGGTGAAACCCTTTCCATCGACCTCGCAAGGCGCGTCCTTCAAGATATTATTGTTGAAAAAAAGAAGATGATTACGCCGGAGGATATTCAAAAAATCGTCTCCGAAAAACTACACATCAAAATCAACGAGATGAAATCCAAAAAAAGGACCAAAAACCTGGTTTTTCCCCGGCAGCTTGCCATGTATCTTTGCCGCGAATTGACCGAGTTGTCCTTTCCTGAAATCGGAAAACATTTTGGAGGGAAGGATCATTCAACCGTGATTCATGCCTGCCGCCAGGTCGAGAAACTTAACCAGGCTGACGGCGAGGGAAAGGCGCTCATCGATCGTCTCAGGCGTCAGGTCAAAGACTTATGAAATTTTTCAGAAAACGCTGAAAATTAGAATAATCATCTAAAAAGAACGAAGCCTCCCTGCGGAACCACCCGCGAGAAAGCTTTGTGGGAGATCATCATGAAAATTTGTATCGACAGGAGAGAGTTGCTTAAGGGTCTCCAAAGGGTGCAGGGTGTTGTGGAAAAAAGGAATACCATGCCGATCCTTTCCAATATTTTGCTGGACGCTGAAAAGGAAGACTCTGTCGTTTCTCTTTTCGCCACCGACATGGAAATCGCCATCCAGGCCTCCTATCCCGCGGAGGTGATCCGGAAAGGAAAAACCACCCTGTCAGCCCGTAAAGTCTATGAAATTGTCAAGGAGCTTCCCGAAGGTCCTGTTACCCTCCAACAGCAGGAAAATCAATGGGTTCAGATCGAAGCCGGAAAATCCAAATTTAAGATGGCAGCCCTTTCGGCAGAAGATTTTCCTCTGGCCCCGGCGGTTAAGGAGGAAATATCCGTTCGACTTTCGGCAAAAAATTTGTCAGAGCTGTTCAAAAAGACGGTTTTCGCGGTCGGAGAAAATGATTCCCGCTATATTTTAAACGGACTTTTGGTCAACGTTCAGGTGCAAGGCAGCAAAAAAGTCCTTCGTTTGGCAGGAACGGACGGCCACAGGCTTGCCGTCATTGAGCGTGAAGATTTTGAACATTTTTTTCCGGACGGGGAGCCCGGGGGGGATAAAGAACTTCAGGCGGTGGTTCCAAAAAAAGCGATTTTTGAAATGAAAAAACTGATCGAAGAAGGGGAAGAAGAACTCCTGATCAGCCTGGCCAAGAATCAAATTATTTTTAAAAAAGGGGACCTGGTTCTTTACTCCCGCTTGATGGAAGGAAATTACCCCAATTATTCTCAGGTGATCCCGAAGGCGAACGACAAGACGGTCTCGGTAAAAAAATGGGATCTCGAACGGGCGATTCGGCGGGTGGCTATTCTTTCAAAAGAAAAAACCCACGCGGTGCAGTTCTCATTTGAAGAAAACAGATTGTTCTTGAGCACCCAATCTTCAGAGCTGGGAGAAGCTGAGGATGAAATTGCCATCGTGTATAAGGGGGATAAAATCGGGACAGGGTTTAACGCCCGGTATGTTCTCGACGCGTTATCGGTCATTGAAAACGAGGAGGTTCTCATCGAGTTGAAAGATTCGTTAAGCCCCACGCTCTTTAAAGATCCGGGCGACAAAAAATACCTCTGCGTCATCATGCCGATGCGGGTGTAAGAAAAGACTGAAAGGACAATTAAAAGGTTATGGCAGAAGAGAAAAAAAGCGAAGCACCGGCTAAGCCGGGCGGAGCGCGGGGTTTGGGGGCATCGGAGTATCCGCCGGAGGCGGAGCGCACGGGCCCCCAAGTCATCATAGACAACTACGGCGCTGAAAATATCAAGATTCTGGAAGGGCTGGAGGCCGTCCGTAAACGGCCGGCGATGTATATCGGCTCGACCGGCGTGGAAGGCCTCCATCATCTGGTCTATGAGATCGTCGATAACAGCGTCGATGAGGCAATGGCCGGGTTTTGCGATCACATCGAGGTCAGTATCCATGTCGATAATTCCATTACGGTCATTGACAACGGCCGTGGAATACCGACCGGAATCCATCCTGATAAAAAGGTATCAGCCGCGGAAGTCGCGTTAACCGTTCTTCATGCGGGGGGAAAGTTTGACAACAAAGTTTATCGGGTCTCCGGCGGGCTTCACGGGGTTGGCGTTTCCGTGGTCAATGCCCTTTCAGAGTGGCTGGAACTGGAAATCAAGCAAAACGGCAATGTCCACACGCAGCGGTATGAGCGGGGAAAACCGACTGCGCCGCTCGCGTTAACCGGAAAAACCAAAAAAAGAGGGACCAAAGTTACCTTTAAACCAGACCCTCAGATATTTGAAAAGCTGGAATATACGGCGGAAACCCTGGCGACCCGGATCCGGGAGCTGGCTTTTTTAAACCAGGGTCTCTTTATATCCCTGACCGATGAGCGGACCGGAAAAGTCGAAGAGTTTAATTACAAAGGGGGAATTAAAGAATTTGTCGAGCATCTGAATGAAAACAAAACGCCGCTCCATAAGCCGATTGCGGTAGCCAAAGAAAAAGAAGGGCTGATCATGGAGGTCGCCCTTCAATATAACGACAGTTATACGGAGAATATTTTTTCCTTTGCCAATAATATTAATACGCGCGAAGGGGGAACCCATCTTGTTGGTTTTAAAGCCGCGCTGACCCGGACGATTAATCAATATGGATCGTCCAATAACCTCCTGAAAGGGGGGGAAACCCTGACCGGCGACGACGTGCGCGAGGGACTGACCGCGGTGGTCAGCGTGAAAATTCCCAACCCTCAATTTGAAGGACAAACCAAAACAAAACTCGGAAATAGCGAAGTCAAGGGCCTGGTTGAAGCGGCGGTTAATGAAGTCCTCGGGACATTTTTTGAAGAAAACCCGTCGATTGCCAAAAAGATTGTGGAAAAAGGGTTAAATGCGGCGCGGGCGCGAGAGGCGGCGCGTAAGGCCAAAGACCTCATCCGGCGAAAAAGCGCGCTGGAGGTCGGATCTCTTCCGGGAAAATTAGCCGATTGCAGCGAAAAAGACCCGGCCTTGAGCGAGCTTTTTATCGTCGAAGGAGATTCCGCGGGAGGCTCGGCCAAGCAGGGGAGAGACCGGCGGAACCAGGCCATCCTGCCCCTCAAAGGCAAAATTTTAAACGTCGAAAAAGCCCGGTTTGATAAAATGCTGACCAGCGACGAAATCCGGACGCTGATTACCGCCCTGGGAACCGGTATTGGCGAGGGGGGTTTTGATACCTCGAAAGTCCGGTATCATAAAATTATTATTATGACCGATGCGGATGTCGACGGCGCCCATATTCGGACCCTCCTGCTGACCTTTTTATACAGGCAGATGAAAGAATTGATTGAAAAGGGCTATATTTATATTGCCCAGCCGCCGCTTTTTAAAGTGAAAAAGGGTAAAACCGAGCTTTACATTAAAAATGAAGAAGAGATGAAAGAATATATTATCGACACCGTTGTGGATGCCGTGACCGTGTATGGCCAGGAGGAAGAAAAATTGACCGGGCCAGTTCTCAAACAGGCGTTGAAAAAACTTTTGCACTATGAAGAGCTTTTACAAAGGTTCTCAAAGAAGCAGGTCCCGCTCGATTTAATCCGGGCTTATGCGCTCGAACCTGAACTTCTCAAGGGGGCTCTAAAAAACGGCAAAAAAACCGAAAAGATCCTGGATGCGGTTACAAAATACTTTGCCACGCATTACCCAAAGGTAACTCTGACGGCTGAAATCGAGGCAGATGAAGAGCATAAAGGGTATCAGATCACCAACAAGGTTAAAGGAGAAGGCGGAACCCAAAAACTGACCGTTGATGAAGAGTGGGTCAATACGGCCGAGTTTAAAGAGCTCATGCAGGTTTCTCCCGCGGTTTTAGGTTTGGGGGCGCCTCCCTACCATTTGGAAGAAAACGAGGCTAAAGGGGCGGAAGAGGGGGAGAAAAAACCCAAGGCCTCCAGGAAAGCCGTTGAAAAAAAATCATTTATTACGGTCACCAGCCTTGTGGCCTCCATTCTGGAAACCGGAAAAAAAGGGTTATCGATCCAGCGGTACAAAGGGTTGGGAGAAATGAATCCCGATCAGTTGTGGGAGACCACGATGAATCCCGAATCGAGGGTTTTGTTAAAAGTTGAGCTTAATGATTCGGTAAAAACGGATGAAATCTTCACCGTTTTAATGGGCGATCAGGTGGAGCCCCGGCGGGCCTTTATTACCAAACATGCGCTAGAAGTTAAGAACCTTGATATTTAAAAATAAAGGAAGTCAATTTGCCAGATACCGAAGAAACATCCATTAATCTATCTGAAATCCGGATACCGCTTGATGGGGAGATGAAAACCTCTTATCTCAACTACTCCATGTCGGTCATCGTAGGAAGAGCCCTGCCCGATGCCCGCGACGGGTTAAAACCGGTTCACCGGAGAATTCTCCATGGTATGAACGAAATGGGGCTTCTCCACAACCGGTCTTATCGTAAATCGGCCAAAATCGTCGGGGAAATCATGGGAAACTATCATCCCCATGGCGATACCGCCATTTACGATACGATGGTCAGAATGGCGCAGGATTTTAACATGCGCTATATGCTCATTGACGGTCAGGGAAATTTTGGGTCGGTTGACGGCGATCCACCGGCCGCCATGCGTTATACCGAAGCCAGATTGGCGGCCCTTGCTGAAGAAATGCTGGCCGATATCGATAAAGATACGGTTGACTTCAGCCCTAATTATGACGAATCGCTCATGGAACCGCAGGTCCTTCCGTCTAGAATTCCAAATCTGCTGATTAACGGATCGTCAGGCATTGCGGTTGGAATGGCGACCAACATCCCGCCGCACAATCTGGAAGAGGTGATAAACGCTTCTGTCCTGCTCCTGGAAAACCCCCGGACAACGATTGAAGAGCTCTGCGAAGTCGTCAAGGGGCCCGACTTCCCCACCGGCGGTTTTATTCATGGATTTAGCGGCATCAAAAGCGCCTATCGAACCGGCCGGGGCATCATCCAGATGCGGGGGAGAGCCCGGATTGAACAGCCGGGCAAATCGGACCGGGAGACGATCATCATTACTGAACTTCCTTATCAGGTCAATAAAGCCAGGCTCATTGAAAAAATAGCGGAACTGGTCCGGGATAAAAAGCTCGAAGGAATTTCCGATTTAAGAGATGAGTCTGACCGCGATGGAATGCGGATTGTTGTGGAACTCAAACGGGGAGAAAACGCCCTCGTCCTCCTTAACCAGCTTTATAAACATACCGCCATGCAGTCGACCTTTGGAGTGATCATGCTGGCTCTTGTGGATAACCAGCCGCAGGTGATGAACCTTCAGCAAATTCTCGACGCTTTTTTAGAGCACCGGCAGGAAGTGGTTGTCCGGCGAACCCGTTTTGAATTACGCAAAGCGGAAGAAAAAGCCCATATCCTCGAAGGCCTTAAAATTGCCCTGGATCATCTCGATGAAGTCATCGCCTTAATCCGCCGGTCGCTCACTCCCGAAGAAGCCCGGGTCGGGTTAATCCGGCAGTTTGAACTCTCCACCCTCCAGGCCCAGGCGATTCTGGATATGCGGCTCCAGCGGCTCACCTCGTTGGAACGGCAAAAACTGATTGAAGAGTACGAAGCCCTCTTAAAACAGATTGAATATTTAAAATCGATTTTGGCGAGCGAACCGCTGATTAAAAAAATAATTAAAGAAGAGCTTCTTGCCGTTAAAGAAAAATATGGCGACGCCCGCCGCACAGAAATCATCGAAGAAACCGCCGACATCAATCTCGAAGATACGATCGCCGAAGAGGAGATGGTGATTACCGTCAGCCACAGCGGCTATATCAAGAGAAACCCGGTTTCCATTTACCGTTCCCAGCGGCGGGGAGGAAAAGGAAAAATGGGGATGGGAACCAAAGAGGAGGATTTTGTCAGCCAGCTCTTTGTCGCCAGCACGCATGATTATATTTTGTTTTTTACCAATAAGGGGCGCCTCTACTGGCAGAAGGTTTATCAAATTCCCGAAGCCGGACGGGTGACCAAAGGAAAAGCGCTGGTCAATCTCCTCTCTCTGGGACCGGATGAGGTTTCAACGGCCATTTTACCGGTGAAAGAGTTTCGTGAAGACCTTTATGTGGTTTTTGCGACCCGGAAGGGAACCATTAAAAAAACCGCGATAGACGCTTACAGCAACGTCAGAGCCGGGGGGATTATCGCTCTGACGCTGGACGAGGGGGACAGTCTGATTGCCGCCAAGCTGACCAACGGGCATGAAGAGATTTTCCTGGGAAGTAAAATGGGAATCGGAATCCGCTTTAAAGAAGCGGCGGTCCGGCCAACCGGGAGAACCGCCACGGGTGTCCGCGGAATGAACCTGGAAGAGGGGGACGAGCTGGTTGGCATGGAAATCATCGACCAGGAAAAAGGAACCGCCATTCTTGCGGTGACCGACAAAGGGTTTGGCAAGAAAACCGCTCTCGAGGAATACCGGGTCCAGGGGCGCGCCGGGAAAGGGATTATTACTGTTAAAACCAGCGAACGGAATGGACATGTCGTCGGTATCCTGCAGGTGACCAATAAGGAAGATGTCATGCTGATTACTGCGGAAGGAAAGATTCTCCGGTTAAAAATCAGCGCCTTGAGAGAAATCGGCCGGGCCACCCAGGGGGTAAAACTCATCGACGTGGGTGAAAATGACCGCGTGGTAGCGGTCGCTATTTTAGCTGAAGACGAAAAAGGGGAACAAGAGGCCTCCTCGGAGGAACCTTCTTGAAAAAGAGAGACGTAGCGCGCTACGTCTCTGCAATGGCGTTTCTGGCTGTCTTTATTTTGTTTCCTGCCGGCTGTACTCACAAGGTTCAAGCCCAGTTGAAAGAGGCCGAAAGACAGTTCCGGTTGGGAAATTATCAGGATTCCCGTTCAGATTATTTACAAATCGCCGAGACCTATCCTAAAAGCAGGCAGGCGCCGGAGGCCTATTATTGGGCCGGCGTCATTTCCTACCTCTATCTAAAACAGACTCAAAAAGCCCTCGATTATTTTCATAAGGTTTTAACCGATTACCCCGCCTCGGAATTTGTTCTCCCTTCCCGGGGCCATCTGGCGGAAATGTTTGAAAAGGAATTTAATGAGCCCCGCCTGGCTATCGGGGAATACCAAAAAATGATTGAAGAGACCCCTGACCATGCCAATGAAGATGAATATCTCTACAAAATCGGCGACATCTACTTTAACCAGGGGGATTTAGCCCAGAGTAAAATCGAGTGGGAAGGGTTGATCAAAAAGTTTCCAAGAAATAAATGGACCGACCGGGCCTCTTTTCAGGTAGCGATGATTTTATTGATCAAGGAAAAATATGCCGAAGGACTTGCCGCGATGGACGATTTTCTAAAAGTTTATCCTGACAGCCCTTTTGTGATTGAAGCGAAATATGAACGGGGAGTTTGTCTGGAAGAGCTGAACCGATATGACGAGGCCCTGGCCGTGTTTAAGGAATTATTACCGACCTACTCAAACCATCTTTTGATTGAAGCGCGGATTAAAAAAATCGAAGAGAAAAAATCCAGCCTTCAACAGCAGGAGAGCGTGGAACCGGACCGACCGACGGTCCATGGCGGCTAATTTTCCAGTATATTTAAAACCGTAACATTGTTAGAATACCAGCCGGTAACGTAAACCCGCTTCCCATCGGGAGAAACGGCCAGGCCCGAAGGGTTTTTTAAAACGGGATAGGTCAGAATCACCCTGTTTTTATCCACATCAATCACTGAAATTGAATCAGATTTGTAATTTGCCACAAAGAGTCTTTTTCCATCTGAAGAGAGATCAACCGTTTTAGGGTGTTCTCCCACTTTAATTTTATTCAATACCCGATGGGTTGTTGAGTCAATGACCCAGACCTCTCCCGCGCCCCAATGGGTAATAAAAGCTTTTTTGCCATCTTTTGAAAAAACAATGTGCCGTGGATTATCCGTCGTTTGAATGATGCCCGTTACCGATTCTTTCACGGTATCGATGACGCTGACATTTTTACCCCGGAAATTCGCCACATAAAGCTCATACCCGTCCGGAACCAACGCGATTCCACGGGGAACCGCTCCCACAGGAATCGTCGCGGTGACCTCAAAGGTCTCGCTATTAATCACCATCACATTATCCGACGCCCAATTAGAGACATAAACCTTTTTTCCATCGAAACTGGCAGTGACCCCCTTTGGTTTATCTCCTACCGGAATAATTTGAATGACCTTTTTAGTTTGGTAATCGACCACGGAGAGAGTCCCGCCGCCCCAATTGGTAATATAAAGCCGGCTGCCGTCGGGCGAAAAGGCCATTTCAACCGCCTCAGAAGGGAGCGGCACCGTTTCGGATACTTTTAAGGCGCCAAGGTCTATAATGGAAAAACTTTTCGACCCGAAGTTGCTGACTACCGCTTCCTTACCGTCAGGAGCCAATAAAATTGCTTTGGGAAATTCCCCGACAGGGATTTTTTTAACCACCTCCAGGTCCAAAGCCAATGAAGGGGAGTGATGAAAAAAGAAACACAAAAGGAAGGTCAGAAAAAAAATGCGAAGCGTAAAAGCCATAAAAAATCCGATTTCGGGTTCATTTAACGTTATCCAAGGACGTTTGTTTTGTCAAGAAATCCCGGTCACCCGATTAAACGACGCAGCCCCTGGCCTGAAAAAACGGATATTTTAAAAAACCGGGGTGGGCAAGGGAGCGTTTCTTCTTGAAAAAGTAAATGGAGTGGGATAATCTTTCTTTCAATTTCAAAGGGGAAACAAGAGGAAGGAGTTTATTGAAAAAATGATAGAAAGGCTTTTACCCGGGCTGGCGGCGCTCCAGAATGTTCATCCGATGTTTGTCCATTTCCCGATTGCCTTTTTCCTGGGCGCGCTTGTCATGGAAGGAGGCGCTGTTTTTCGGGACGAAAAATTCCATATTGTCGCAACCTGGATGATCTATCTCGGGACCCTGGCGGCGATCATTACCCTGTCGACCGGATTTATCGCCGCGGATACGATTGCGGCGGCGGATCCCGGGGGGCACAGCAGTCCCGGTCACGAATACATTCATCTCCACCGGAATTGGATGGCCACCCTTACCATTTTCAGCGGGGCCCTGTCTCTTTACCTTTTCCGGATCAACCGGAAAGGGAAGTGGGCTTCTCAAAAATTCGGGCTCCTTTTGGGGTTGTTGATTTTGTCATCGATGATCACACTCGGAGCTGACCGGGGCGCCCGTTTGGTCTATGAGTTTGGAGTAGGGGTCAATCCAAAAGCCTTCGAGAAAACACCTGCCGCTCCGAAAACCGGACATGATCATCCGGAAACTTTTCTAAAAAACAAGAAAGAGTTTTCGTTGATTTAAACTTTTGGGTATGTTACGTTTTTAAGAGAATAAAATTAAATCGAAGGGTTTATTTAAAAGGGAGGAAAAAATGAAACAAATCATTTTAGGTTTTATCCTGGTTGTTTTCGTCTCGCCGTTTGCACACGCTGATGCTCCAAAGGGGCATTGTGACGAGATGATCAAGCATGCGCAGGAGGCCGTCGATCAAGGCAAAGCCGGCGATGTCAAAGCCCTCACCCATCATGCGGAAGCAATGCTGGAGCATGCCAAAGGTTGTGAAAAGGAGAGCGCGGCAAAAGATCATGTCAGCGAGGCGATCAAACATGAAGAAGAGGCCGTAGACCATGGCAAGGCCGGACATTTGGATATTGCGCTGAAACATGCCGAAGGCGCTTTGGAGCATGCCAAAGGGGCCGGTAAATAAACGGATTGAAATCGATTTAACGCTTTTCCTTTTTATGTCCGGCGGGCTCAACATTTAGGAGCCCGCCGGACATCATTTCTTTTCTGAAAACCTTTCAGACCTGAACCCTTTCGAATTCTTCAATAAAAGTTAATAAAATGCCACAAAAAAACAGGTTAGGAACAGCAAGTCTCGTGGCGGCGGCAATGATATGGGGAGGATCGGTTGTGGCCCAAAAAGTCGCCTTGCAGACGTGGAACCCCTATTTTGTTTTGCTGGTTCGTGGAGGAGGGACACTTTTGTTGATCCTTCCCTATTTAACGTTTAAAAATAAAATTCAACCTTCTCTTCTTTTCAAAGATAGGTTCCGGTTGGCCGGCATGAGTATGACAGGTCTGGCAAACTCCCTGTTTGTTTTACTGGGACTTCAATATACCTCCGCTATGGAAGCCGGAATGATTATGGGAAGCACACCGATTCTGACAGCGCTGATGCTTGTGTCGCTTGGAAAGCAATCCCTCGACAGCCGGGGTTGGCTGGGGTGTTTGATTACCTTTTTAGGGGTTGTCCTGGTGGTGTTCCATCCGCAGACGGGAGTAAGACCCGATACGGTTTGGAAAGGGGATCTTTTAGTCCTTTTAGGTGTCATCAGCTGGTCAATTTATACTCTGCTCGGCCAGGAGGCGATGGGCCGCCACTCACCTTCTTTTATTATGGTGGTGACCTGAACGCCTCCGATACATCAGGAAAATCTATGGATCGCCTGGGGAGCTTTAATTTATATCGTTCTTGTGGCGACGATTTTCGGTTTTTTTCTCTGGCTCTATGGTCTCCACCGGGTGGGGGCCGCTCATTCAACCGTTTTTTTAAATTTTATTCCACTATCGGCCATTCTTTTTTCCGCGCTTCTGTTGGGAGAGTCGATTCATTGGCGTCAGTGGGCAGGCGGCGGTCTCATTTTATTAGGTGCCTGGATCGTCAGCCAAATCCCTTTACGGATGGAGAGCGGCGAGCAGGTCTTTGGGCATTAAGCGGGTGACCCCTTCCTTGTGCCCTGCCCAGAGTCTCCGCTCTGAATCCTGAACCAATGTATAAATGTCGTCGGCGGGGAGCCCTTCCTTTTTTGAAAAATTTAAAAACTGTTCGCCGTTAAAATAGGAAATTCCATTGTTCGTTCCAAGCCAGAGCCCGCCCCTGTTGTCGGGAGTAATGGCGTAGACCACATTACCGGCTAAACCATTTTTGGTGGTGTAATTTTTCCATCGACTGCCGTCAAACCGGGAAAGCCCTCCCCCCCATGTTCCAAACCATTTGATTCCGTTTAAATCGATAAACATCGAAAAAACATAATTTTCGTTGTAAGTTTCTTTTCCGGTTTCATCCAGGGTGTTTAGATTATGACGATGGCGGGCCAGATTGATATCGTCCAGGGTTTCAGACCCATAATGGTTGTTGGGACCCTGGCCAAGCTGGAACTCATTGTCCGCGCCCAGACCATCTTGATGTGTCCAGGTTTGCCATGCTTTTCCGTCAAAACGATTGACGCCTCCTTCGGTTCCCATCCAAACCGACTGATCCTGATCCACCGCAATGGTATAAACCCAGGGATTCACCAATCCATCCTTTACCCGGTAATTGGTAAATTTTTTGCCGTCGTAGCGGCTGACGCCGTTCCAGGTCCCGATCCACATCACACCGTCGGGCTGGTAAGCGATCTGGTAGACCCACGAATCGGCCAGATCTGGCGGGAGAAAGGTCTGCCAGCTCTCCTCACGAAAACGGGTCAGGCCGCCCGCGTTTGTTCCAAACCATTTTGTTCCATCTTTGGAAATGCTTATCGTAAAGATGTAAGGGCTTTTCAAACCTTCTTTTTGGGTAAACGTCTGAAGGAGAACCCCGGAAAACCGCTGGATTTTTAAAACGCCCAGAGAAGAGCCGACCCAGAGAAAAGGTCCTTCAATGGCCAGAGAGCGAACATAGGTTCCGGGTCCGGTATCAAAGGTGTCATAGACGATATATTGAATCGATTGAAGGGAAGGGGGTAGCGGCGTCGAAACAGCAGGTCCTTTTTGACGGCATCCGCTGATTCCCGCGGCCATCCAGAAAAAAATGAACACACAGGTTTTAAACCCGTTGAAACCGGTTTTCAAGCCGCTTTTCTCCGCAACCGTTGGAAGATCATAAAGATTCCCAGAACCGCCATCGGGAAACTTAAAAACTGCCCCATTGAAAAGGGACCCAGAATAAATCCGAGCTGGGGGTCAGGTTCTCTAAAAAACTCCACAAAGAACCGAAAAGTTCCGTAGCCCGTGATGAAACTCCAGAACATGACGCCGTCGGGGAGTTTCCGTTTGTTTAAAAAAAAGAGAATGAAGAAAAGGAGAAGGCCTTCCAACAAAGCTTCATAAAGTTGAGAGGGGTGACGGCACTCAGGCCCCCCCATGGGAAAGACCATGCACCAGGGAACATCTGTTGCTCTTCCAAAAAGCTCGCCATTGATGAAATTTCCGAGGCGGCCGAAACCGAGCCCGATCGGGATGGCGAGAATGGCCAGGTCGGCGAGTTTATAAAAAGAAATTTTTTTATGTTTAGCGTAAAGCACCATTGCGGCGAGTGTTCCTAAAAACCCGCCGTGAAAAGACATTCCTCCCTCCCAAACATAAAAAACCCGAAGCGGGTGTTCAAAATAATAAGAAAAATTATAAAAAAGGGTATAGCCGATCCGGCCCCCTAAAATGACGCCAAAAGCCGCATAGGTTACCGCATCTCCAATATCCTCTTTTGATAGCCGGAGCGATTTTTTATGTTTGGATTGCCAGGTCAGGACCCAATAACCGGCGGTGAACCCTAAAAGGTACATGAAGCCGTACCATCGAAGGGCGATGGGCCCTATTTTAAAAATATTCGGATCGATATTCGGATAATTGAGCATAAAATTCCCCTGAAAATAACGTTTAATACTACGTTGATTTTTTTTAATTTGCAATACAGGTTGAAGTTTTTAGATAAAAACTTTAGGATGTTAAAAAACGGATTTAAAAAGAAAAGGGATAGAAAATCAGCAATGGTCAAAAAAATAAAAAAGAAGATTAAAATTACTCCTTTTACCCGTTATGTGATCTCCCTCGCGATGATTGTTTCACCGCTGTATGCACCGGAAAGAAAAAATCCGTTTTTATGTTCACCCTTTTATCCGCCGACCCTTCTTAAAGATTTCTTTAACCGGCATTTTCAAATTGATTTGGTTACAGCCGATCGGTTTGTTCCGTTTGAGGAGTATAGCCGGTGGGTTTCTTCCACAAAGCCGGGCGAAGCAATGAAAGCCGGTATGAAAACCGGTTTTATTCCCTTTTCACATTTGAACGAAGAGATCGGGGGAAGCTCCTCTCCCGGTCTGGTCATTCTTCCGATGTTGGGAGCGGCGATTGAGCCGGAATGGGACGATCAGTTTAATCAATGGACGGAGGGTTTTTCCGAAATTCAATCTACCGCCTTTCGCCATTTGATTGAACCGGTGCTTGGAATCGTTCCGGGTGTGGACAGAATTCTCTTTATGGGTCCTGCGCCCGCCAAACAGTTAAATCAAATCATCCTTTACCTTCACGGCCGGGTGTCGGATGAGTGTCATTTAAACCGGTGGCCGGCCCCGTCCCTTTTTCCCATAATCGATTTCAAAATTGTGGAGCGGCTGCCGATCAAGACCCCCATTTCTTTTTAAAGGGGGTGAAGCGGGTATTCCCCATTTGGGCATTTTCAGTTAATACAACAGCTAACTAAAGGTCTTGGTCTATCAACGTTTGTTTCGCGACTATTGCTTTTATATTCGACTTTCCTTCTACGTATAGCAAGCTACAAAGAAACGAAAAGGCCTGATGGCATAAACTGCGGATTACCGAAGCTAACGGGTAGCCCTTTCAGTGCCTACAAGTTCTCCTGCTTTTTGATCCGTGTATTTTTGTGATTTATAACACAAGTGAGGGTCGGAGGAAGAAGAAAATAATTTAATCGCTACTTTCCTAGTTTTAGAATTTCGGACACTTCTTTATTTTTACTTTCATCTGCATAAAACAAAGCGGAGTGCCTCTCAGAATCCTTTATGTTAATATCGGCACCTTTATCTACCAGATACCGCACCATTCTACTTTCATTATGCCAAACAGCCTGTATCAATGGAGTAACGCCCGAAATATCCTGAGAGTTGATGTTGGCTCCTTTCTCAATCAATGTTTTCATAATTTCAAATAAGCCATAATGAACTGCATATCTTAAGGCCGTTCTACCGATAGAATTGGCAACATTGACATCAGCGCCAAGCTCAATTAATGCCCTCATTGTGTCCTCATTACTTGAATTGACTGCGTTTATTAATGGAGTATTTCCAATATCATCTCTTATGGAGTTTATATTTGCTCCTGCAGAAATCAAAACTTTAATAACCTGTGGCCGTCCATGTGCCGCAGCGTCGAATAGTGCTTCGTTTAGGTCCTCTTTTCTATACTTCCTTTCATCAACAGGTTTTGCTTCTCTAACCGAATCTATTTGGTTGTGGTGATCAGGTGGATAGACACAAGAGAATGAAAAAGCGACCAATCCTAGGAGGCAGAAAGAAATAACTTTATTTTTAATAATGCCTTTTCCGAACAAAATAATATCCCTCGGACATTTTTAAGTATTATAAATTCTTAGGTATTCAAAAGCGAGGATTACCACTAACTTTAGCAAAGAAATTATTTATTACATATTGGCCAAAGTCTGAAAATAAATTCCACACTTGACGAGTTATACCTATTTAGGTATAATACGAACGTGGAGCCAATTATGAGACCACTTCTATGGATCGCATCGTCCAAAA
>JACOTA010000005.1 GCA_016178585.1 Nitrospirota bacterium | reverse complement strand
TAGAGGCCTTGTCTTTGGGCTTCGAGCTCTTCCAGAGATTTTTCCATGGGACCTCCTTATCTGAGTGTTATATAACAATCAGATAATAGGCCAAAAAAAAGGAAAAGTCAATATTTACCCATAAATTTGTCTCACACCCGGGTTCGGACAAGGGGTTGACTTAAGGGGCCAAACCATGCTAGCTTTTCAAATTTATTTAGCCGGACGTTACAAAATTATTGAATAAGGAATTCCTTTGCTGAAAAATATCGTTGCGAAAAGATACGCGAAAGCCTTTTTTAATCTCATTTATGCTCCATCAAGTTCGGATCCCTCCTTTTTAAAAGCCCTTGATTTGGCAAAAGACATTTCTGAAACGATTCCTGCCAATCCCGTGTTTAAAAATATTTTATTTAACCCTTCCTATGGAATGGAAACCAGGAAAGCGGTGTTGCTGAAGGTTGTGGATTCCCAGGTAAAACGGGAAATTCCGTCCCTGGCCGTCAAGTTTACTAAAAATTTTTTTTCGCTTTTAGTTAAAAAAAATAAGCTGGTTTATCTTCCCGAAATCATCGTGGAGATTCAGTCGCTAAGGGCGGGTTTGGCAAAAACCACGCCGCTAGTCTTGACGGTGCCGGTGGCGTTATCTGCGGGTCAAATCAATACATTTACTAAAAAATTTGAAAACATTCTGCAACGACCGATTTCTTTAACCGTGAAAACCTCCCCCGAAATTCTCGGTGGAATGACGATGCAGATCGGATCTCAAGTTTTTGACGCCACTCTTCAAATGAAGCTGGCACATTTAAAAGGCAGTTTAACAGGGTAAAAAAAGATTGATCATGTTGTGGAAACTATTCCGCAAAAGAGTTCGAAGGGGAGATTTAAATGCAAATAAAAGCTGAAGAAATTACAGAGATTATTAAACAGCAGATCAAAGAGTTTGACCACGCCGTGGATATCGCGGAAATTGGCTCTGTTCTTCAGGTGGGAGACGGTATCGCAAAAATTTACGGATTGGAACAAGCCATGACCGGAGAGCTTCTCGATTTCTCCAACGGAATTTATGGAATTGTTCTTAACCTCGAAGAAGATAATGTCGGCGTGGTGATCCTGGGAGATGATCAGAAAATCAGAGAAGGGGACAAGGTCAAAAGAACCGGACGAATTGCCGAAATTCCAGTAGGCGAAGCCCTGATCGGACGGGTTGTGAACCCCCTTGGGGAACCGTTGGATGGTAAAGGAGCCATTGTTTCAAAACAGAGAAGAAAGATCGAAGTGGCGGCGCCCGGAATTGTTGAGCGTCAATCGGTGAAAGAGCCGATGCAAACCGGAATCAAGGCGATTGACGCGATGATCCCTATTGGACGGGGACAAAGAGAGCTCATTATCGGCGACCGGCAAACGGGGAAAACCGCCATTGCGGTCGATACGATTTTAAATCAAAAAGGTCAAAACATGGTCTGCCTCTATGTGGCCATCGGGCAAAAAAAATCGACCGTTGCGCGGGTGGTGAAAACCCTCGAGGATTTTGGCGCGATGGAATATTCTATTGTGGTGACAGCCAGCGCCAGCGATCCCGCGTCCTTACAGTTTTTGGCGCCCTACAGCGGGGCCACCATGGGAGAGTATTTTAGGGATATTGGACGCCATGCCCTGATCATTTATGATGACCTTTCAAAGCATGCGGTGGCTTATCGTCAGCTTTCTTTGTTGTTAAGAAGACCTCCGGGGCGCGAAGCTTTTCCCGGCGATGTATTTTATCTTCATTCCCGACTTTTGGAAAGGGCGGCCAAATTAAGTCAGGAAAAAGGGGGCGGGTCTCTTACGGCGCTTCCGATTATTGAAACCCTGGCCGGGGACGTTTCTGCCTATATACCGACCAACGTGATTTCCATTACCGACGGACAAATTTATCTGGCGAGCGATCTCTTTTATTCAGGGATTCGACCCGCTATTAACGTCGGTCTTTCGGTTTCCCGCGTGGGAGGGGCGGCTCAGATTAAAGGGATGAAGCAGGTTTCCGGAACGCTTCGCCTGGACCTGGCTCAATACCGGGAAATGGCGGCCTTTGCCCAGTTTGGCTCGGATTTGGATAAAACCACTCAGGCTCAGTTGGCCAGGGGGGTGCGGATGGTTGAGCTTTTAAAACAGGATCAATACAAGCCTCTTCCAACAGAACTTCAGGTTATTGAGATTTTTGCCGGGGTTAACGGTTACCTGGATGATCTCCCGGTTGATAAAATTCGTCTATTTCAGGAAGAGCTACTAGCTTATATCGAAAAAAATCATAAAGGGCTGAGAGATGAGCTGGTTCAGAAAAAAGCATTGGATCAGGAGCTGACTCAAAAAATAAAAAAGGTAATAGAAGAATTTAAAAAATATTTTTCAATTTAAATTTGCAGAGGCGATCCAGCGGTTCGCCCAAAAAAAGTCAGGTTAAAGGATCATGCCCAGTTTACAAAGTATTCGTCGAAGAATCGCTTCGGTAAAAAATACCCAAAAGATTACCAAGGCGATGAAACTCGTGTCAGCGTCCAAACTCCGCCGCGCACAGGAGCGGGTTTTGACGGCGCGTCCCTATGCTAAAAAAATGGCAGAAGTGCTGGGGGCTCTGGGGGCTAAAACCAATCGGGAATATCATCCGCTGCTTCAAAAGCGTCCGGTTAAAAAAATCGAGGTCATTGTGATGACCTCCGACCGCGGGTTGTGCGGAGGTTTTAACACGAATATTTTACGTCGGGCGGTCGAAACGTTAAGAGAATTGAAGAGCACGACGCCGGAAATTTCGGTCAATGTCATCGGTCGAAAAGGACGGGATTTTTTTAAACGACGGGTGGTCGATATCAGAAAAGAGTGGGTTGGTTTTTCTGACCGGGTCAGCTATGAACGTGCCGCTGAAATCGGGAAGGAACTTGTGGGAGCCTATCTGAGCGGGGCCTTTGACGAAGTTCACATGGTGTATGGGGAATTTCGATCTGCCATTCAAACCAAAATTGTCACCGAAAGGCTTTTCCCTATCGGAGACTTTCAACAGGGTGAAAACGAAAGCGAGGGCGCTTTTATTTATGAGCCCGCGGAAGAAGAGGTTTTAGAAACCCTTCTCCCCAGATATGTTGAAGTTCAGATTTTCAGGGGCCTTTTGGAGTCAGCCGCCAGTGAACAAGGATCCAGAATGATGGCGATGGATTCCGCGACGAGAAATGCCAAAGATATGATTAACCGGCTGAGCCTGGTTTACAATAAGACCCGGCAGGCGGCCATTACAAAGGAATTAATGGATATTGTGGGCGGATCAGAAGCCCTAAAATGAAATTCTGAATATCGATAAGGGGTCAGTTGCCCCCTCCGGGGACTTCCTCCATCATATTTTTGGAGGTGGGTCGCAAGGAGTGGAAGCGAGAACGCAGCAAATGGCCCGTTAGCGGCATTCAGTGATGAGGAGAAGAGATGAGTACAGGCAAGATAGTCCAGGTCATTGGACCGGTGGTCGACGTTGAGTTTCCCGGAGGGAACCTTCCCACTATTTATAACGCGTTGAAAGTTGAAATTCTCCCTGATGAAAAAAAACAGCAGGAAGAGATCCGTCTGACTCTGGAAGTAGCCCAGCATCTGGGAGAGAACAGAGTGAGAACCATTTCCATGTCGTCGACCGACGGCCTGGTTCGTGGAATGGCGGTTCAGGACACCGGTGCGCCCATTTCTATTCCTGTAGGAAAAGAGGCGTTGGGGAGAATTTTAAATGTGATCGGCGAGCCGATGGATCAAATGGGGCCGGTGGCTGCTAAAAAAAGGCTTCCCATTCACAGACCGGCGCCTTCCTTTGAAGAACAAAGCACAGCGACTGAAATTTTTGAGACGGGGATCAAGGTCATCGACCTGTTAGAGCCCTATGCAAAAGGGGGAAAGACCGGTTTGTTTGGCGGCGCCGGGGTGGGTAAAACAGTGATCATTATGGAGCTGATCCATAACTGCGCCAAGGAACATGGCGGGTATTCCGTTTTTGCCGGTGTCGGAGAGCGAACTCGTGAAGGGAATGATCTCTGGACTGAAATGAAAGAATCGGGAGTTTTAAGTAAAACGGCTCTGGTTTACGGGCAGATGAACGAACCTCCCGGAGCCAGGCTTCGCGTCGGTTTGTCCGGATTAACGATGGCGGAGTATTTCAGAGATGAAGAAAACCAGGATGTATTGCTCTTTATCGATAATATCTTCAGGTTTACCCAGGCCGGGTCTGAAGTTTCGGCCCTTTTGGGACGGATGCCTTCAGCCGTTGGTTATCAGCCAACCCTTGCCGGAGAAATGGGAGCGCTTCAGGAAAGAATCACAACGACTAAAAAAGGATCGATCACATCGGTTCAGGCGGTTTATGTTCCCGCTGACGATTTAACAGACCCGGCTCCCGCCACGGCGTTTGCTCACCTTGATGCCACAACGGTGCTTTCCCGTGCGCTGACGGAACTGGGGATTTACCCTGCGGTTGATCCTCTCGATTCAACCTCCCGCGTGCTTGATCCCAAGGTCGTGGGAGAAGAGCATTATAAAGTGGCCCGTTCAGTTCAGGCCATCCTTCAACGGTATAAGGAACTCCAGGACATTATCGCTATTTTGGGAATGGACGAATTGTCCGAAGATGATAAGTTACTGGTCGCCCGGGCCAGAAAGATTCAAAAATTTCTCTCTCAACCGTTTCATGTGGCCGAACAGTTTACCGGTTCGCCAGGCCGATATGTCAAGCTGAAGGATACTGTTCGAAGCTTTAAGGAATTAGTTGAAGGAAAATATGACGACCTCCCCGAACAAGCCTTTTATATGGTTGGCCCCATTGAGGAAGCGGTTGAAAAAGCTGCAAAACTAAGCCAGAAAAAGTAGGTACCCACAATCAAGCTTGCGGGTACCTGCCCAGCGAGCAATGCGAGCGAGAAGGGGAGGCTCCATCCGGCTTTTCCGGTGGAGGGGGCGACGTAAGCCCCTAGGATAAATATGGGAAATAAAATCCATTTAGATATTGTTACCCCTGAGCGATTAATCGTCAGCGAAGAAGTGGATGAAATCATTGCCCCGGGAACGCTGGGCGATTTTGGCGTACTGCCCGACCATGCCCCCTTTTTCTCAACCCTTCGAATTGGTGAATTAACCTACCGGAAAGGGGGTAAAATGTCTTTTGTGGCTGTAAGCTGGGGATTTGCGCAGGTTTACCAGAACAGGGTGATTGTTTTAGCGGAACTCGCCGAGAAGCCTGAAGAGATCGACATGATAAAGGTTTCGGAGGCTATCGCACGGGCTGAAGAAAAACTCCTTTCGGCCGGTGATAATCTCCAGCTTTTGGATGAGGCGAGAACCAGCCTGGAAAAAGCCCTGAATCGAAAACAAATCGCGGAAAAACTAAAATAATCAAGCGGGATAAATGAATTTTCAGCACCCCAGATGGCAGCGGAATACCTTTCTTTGCTTTAGCCTTTTCGTGCTTCTTTTCCCTTTCTCCCTCATTATCATGGGGCTTTTTCCCGATCATCAGGAAGAAAAAGAATCTTATCTATTAGGGGGAGGCCTCTCCTTCTTAATCCTGGGTGGAACCATCGAAGTGTTCGCCCACTCTATCCTTTCGTCGGTTGGAATTACCCGAAAAACTTTAATTATAAGACCCGGCGGAATCTTCCTCCGGTTTTTTACGGCGAGCAAAACCTATCCATTTTCGGAATATCTCTTCTACCTCTTTTTGGAAAATGGAGAGCCTGTTATGGCCGACATTTATAATCTCGAAAAAGAAATCCAGGCCCATGTCTACAGCCCCGGTGTTCTTCAAACCCTCCTTCGAATCGCCCAGCACAAATATCTCCCGAATTTTCATCTGAGTAAAATTACTCGCGCCCCGTTTGTCTCACATCCATAGCGTCTCTTAAACCATCCCCCAGAAAATTCAAACCGAGAACTGTGAACATTATGGCTAAACCCGGAAAAGTGGTTAAATGCGGCGCCATAAGCAAAAATTGCCTCCCTTCCGCCAGCATCGATCCCCAGCTGGGGGTGGGCGGCTGGACTCCAAGGCCGAGAAAGCTCAAACCGGCTTCCGCGGTAATGGCTCCGGCCATTCCAAAAGTTGCTTCTATAATGACCGGCGCCATGATGTTGGGAAGGATATGCCGGATTAAAATGCGTAAAGGGGAGGCTCCGATTGTTCGGGCAGCCTGAACATATTCCAGCTCGCGTACAGATAAAATTTGTCCCCTGATGATTCTCGCGTAACCGACCCATCCCATTAAACAGAGGGCTATCAGCACATTTCTTAAACTAGGGCCTAAAACCGCTGTAATCGCGATGGCCAGCAAAATGCCGGGAAATGCCAGAAAAACATCGACGATGCGCATAATCCCTTCATCCACAACGCCTCCGGAATAACCTGCGATGGAGCCGATTGTTACGCCGACAATTAAAGATATCGAAACCACAGTAAGACCGACAAAAAGTGAAATGCGCGACCCATAAACCATCCGGCTTAAAATATCCCGCCCCAGCTTATCCTGTCCGAAGGGGTGATGACGGGAAGGACCGTTTAAGCCTTCTTCTAAATGGAGCGTCGACGGATCAAACGGGGCCAGATAAAACGCGAAAAGAGAAACAAAAATTAAAACAGCGAGAACGAATAATCCAAAAAGGGCTAATTTATTTTTTGTAAAAATCATCTATTTCAATTCATGGGCCTTCGAGAAATTCACTCTCAATGCCCCCCGAACCCCGCGTTCCGCACCGGCTAAGCCGGTTGCTTCACTTTTGGTATTTGATTCGAGGGTCAATAAAAGCGTAAAGAAGGTCGGTGCCCAGATTAATAAAGACATAGGTCAGAGAAATACACAAAACACAACCCTGAACAAGAGGGTAATCTCTGGCATTAATCGCCTGAACGGTTAAACGGCCTATTCCGGGCCACGAAAAAATGGTTTCAGTAATGATGGAGCCTGCCAGTAAACCGCCAAATTGAAGTCCTAAAACGGTGACGACGGGAATGAGGGCGTTTCTCAAAGTATGCGTAATTACCACTTGAGTTTCCTTGATTCCTTTGGCCCTGGCGCACATGATATACTCCCTGTTTTTCACCTCGAGAAGGCTCGAGCGGATCATCCGGGTTAAAATGGCCGCCATTCCTAAACCAAGAGTGATCCCCGGGAGCACAAAATCCAGCATCCCTTCCTTTCCGGAAACAGGAAATAAGTTGAGTTGTAATGAAAAAAGTAAAATCAATAAAGGACCCAGCCAGAAATTAGGAAGGGATACGCCCAAGAGCGCAAAAAACATAGAGCCGGAGTCAACCGGGGAATGTTGCTTTAAAGCAGAGAAGATTCCGAGCGGCATGGAAATGGCCAGCGCGATTACCATTGAAAAAAGAGCGAGCTCAAGGGTATTTGGATATCGGTTTAAAATGGTCGGCAGAACCGGGCGATTGGAATGGATCGACCGGCCGAGGTCTCCATGAATAAGGCGGTTGAGAAAATGCAAATATTGCAAACCAAGAGGTTCATTGAGATACAGTTGTTTTCGCAAGGTCTCTTTATCGGCGGACGAGGCATTTTCTCCAAGCATAATGTCGACCGGATCCCCTGGAATCACATGAATAAGAAAAAAAACCAGCGTGACGACCCCGAAAATAACAGGGATGAGAAGCAACAACCGGCGGATAATAAATCTACTCATGATCAACCCTTGGTTACCCCCGGTTTTCCGGGCAGCGGGATTCAGGCCAGGGAAGGGGGTTTCGTCACGGGTCAAAGACGGCTACCCGTGTTGCCTCATCCACCCCCTCCCCTGGCCTTGTCCACGGTTCTCAATCTTCCGTTACAGCGAGCAAAGCGAGCGAGAGGGGGAAGCTTCATCCGGCTTTGCCGGTGAAGGGGGCGACGCGAGCCCCCATCATAGATCCGGTGTGGAATTATTCCACAATTTCATGTAAAATTATAGCATGAATTTAACCCGCCCGAAGTTATCTCCTGAATTTTTGTTGAAACAAACCCAGACCTATGTTGACGCTCAAGCCAGCGGCTTAAAAATTATTCCGCTGGCGGGGGACGCCTCCAATCGATCTTATTACCGCCTGGAATTGATTTTAAAAGATCAAACGCATAGAACGGTTGTTCTGATGGTGTTGGCAGAACCTGAACCCTTTAAGCAATCGGAAGAAAAAGAGAGCGGTAAAATAACAACCGCTGAACTTCCATTTCTCAACATTCAAAAATTCCTCCATTCTCACGGCGTGGCTGTTCCGCTGGTTTATTACCATGATCAAAAAACAGGCCTGATTTATCTTGAAGATTTAGGCGACCAAACGTTTGAAAAAACGGTTAAAAGTTTACCGGGGTCCCAAATAAAATTGTTTTACCAGGGGGCGATTAATGAGTTGATCCGGATTCAAGAATGTAAAAGCAACAGCGAATCGTGCGTTGCCTTTGAGCGAAGCTTTAACCAGCCGTTGCTGGTCTGGGAATTTGACCACTTTCTAGAATATGGGGTTGAGAAAAACGGCGGCGGCCTGGCGAGCCTGGAAGACAGAGTCGTTTTCAAAGAAACGTTTAACCGAATTTCAACCATTCTGGCTTCGGAACCAACGGTTTTTGTTCATCGGGATTACCATTCCAGAAATCTCATGGTGCAGGGAGAAAAACTGAGAGTCATTGATTTTCAAGACGCTCTGTTAGGACCCTGTCAGTATGACCTGGCCTCTCTGCTGAGAGATGCCTATATGACGCTGCCGGAAGATTTAATCGACCATTTGGTTGATTTTTATATCGATCAGAAAGAAAAAAAAGAACAATCGGCGATTAATCGCCGGCAGTTTAGATATGTGTTTGATTTAGTCTCGCTTCAGCGGAATATGAAAGCCGCCGGCCGTTTTGTTTTTATTGATTTGGTTAAAAAGAACTCCAATTTCCTCCAATATGTTCCCAAAGCCTTAAAGGATATATCCCTTAACTTAAAAAAATATCCCGAATTAAAGGCGCTAAAAGCCAGTCTTGTCCGTTACCTTCCAGAGCTTGCCTGATGAAGGCGATGGTTCTGGCGGCAGGACTGGGCACGCGGCTGGCTCCTTTAACACATACCACACCCAAGCCGTTGATTCCTCTTAACGGCCAGCTTCTGATTACCTATACACTCCGTCATTTAAAATATTACGGAATCACAGACATTTTCGTTAATCTTCATCATCTGGGAGAGAAAATACGAACTTTTTTAGGAGATGGGAGCGCCTTCGGAGTCAAGATTACTTATTCAGAAGAGCCGGTTATTCTGGGTACAGGCGGCGGGATCAAAAAGCTGGCAAATGAGTTCGGACCCGCTCCATTTTTAGTGATCAATTCCGATATCCTGACCGATTTTAATTTAAATTCTTTATTTGCGTTTCATCAGAAAAAAAAGGGGCTGGCGGCGTTGGTTTTAAGAGACGACCCGCAGGCAGACCGTTATGGAGCCATTGAAATCGATTCTTCAGGAAGGATTCAAAGAATTTTAGGAAAAGGCGCCGGGATGTCTAACTCTTTGAAAAAATTAATGTTTACGGGGATTCATCTTGTTGATCCCAAAGTCCTGGACGATATTCCTGAGCGAGTTTCTCATTCTATTACCGATACCTATATCGGTTTAGTCCTTCGGCAAAAACCGCTCTTTGGACTAGAAATGAAAGGGTTTTGGGCAGACTTGGGAACCAGGGAGGAATATGATAAAATGAACGGATTACTGATGGAAGGGGAAATGACTCTCCCTTATTTGTAATCCTATGTTTTTTACGAGTGTAAAAATCGTTTTCTTTCTCCTGGTTTTCTTAATTGAAACAGGGTGTGGTCTCGGAAATCCCTCTAGTGGACATGACCCCAATCTCCCGATGCCGATTCAGATTTCTGATAGAACAGAGGTGTTGGTGAATCATACCCTTGGCGCTATTATTTCCACTCCGGACGGCAGAGCAACCCTCTCCATTTCTCAATCCGCCTTAAGTGCCGACACATCATTTAAAATTGAGCCTTTTGTTGCTCTTGGCATTGACATGGGGTATTATATTTCGCCTGAGGTCGTGACAACCCTTATTCCAGGACAGTTTTTAAGAGTAGCCATATTTTATAATTCAAGTAGTATTCCAAATGGGATTCAGGAGACAGATCTCCGTTTAGGATTGTTCGATACGTCAAAGAGTTGCTGGAAGCAGATTTTTTTAGATTCCCCATCGATTATTCCAGGTACGACGCTTCATCAGGTGGCCGCCCGGAACATTACTCAATTAGGATTATTTGGAGTGACGGGAATGAACACCCCGATCTGTTAAAATTTTCCTAAAAAACCTTTACCGCTGATTCTTTTCCCAATAAAGATCTTTTAGACCATAAAACCCGCCGGAAGGGTCAGGAATAAATCCTTTCAAGCCATTTTTTAACACGGTAACATTGGAAAATGTCCAGAGGTTGATGTACGGCAGATCATGGGCGATGATTTTTTGAATTTTTTGATAAATTTCTTTTCTTTTTTCACTATCCAGGGTCATTCTCCCTTCTTCAACCAGCCGGTCAATTTCACGGTTATTGTACCGTCCCCTATTGGCTCCCAAAGGCGGAACGCTTGAAGAATGGAAAAGATCAAAATAAATATCGGGATCGCGGATACCCACCCATCGCAAGGAATAAAGCTGAAAATTCCCTGCCTTAATGTCTGAATAAAAAGTTCCCCATTCAAAAGTCCGGATTTCCATCTGGATGCCGATCTCTTTAAACTGTTGTTGAATCACTTCTCCGATTCGTTTAGCCAAGTCGTTTTGAGAGGTTTTGTAGACGAGTTTAAACCTGGAATCGGTCCCGTTTTGGATTTTCAAGCCCTCTTCATCCAGGAGTTTTTTTGCCTTTTCAGGGTCAAAGGGATAGGTTTCCACGTCAGGTTCATATGCCCAGTGATTTGAAGGGAGAAGCCCGGTAGCGGGTTTGCCCAACCCTTTTAAAACCTCTTTAATAATAACCTCCCGATTGATGGCATAAGCCATTGCCTGCCTAACCCTTAGCCGGGCCAAAATCGGGTCCTGCAAATTTAAACCCAAATAACCATAGGTGGTTCCCTCGTTTTTAATGACGGTAAAATGAGGATCCTTTTCAAGAAAGGGAAGAAAGTCAGGAGGGAGGGCGTTTTCCAGAAAATCGAGGCTCCCCTTCTGGAGTTCCATTTCGCGAATCGTGTCTTCCGGAATAATCTTAATGATTAAATTTTTAATTTTCGGCGGGGAATCGTAAAAATCAGGATTTTCCTGAAGGACGATTTTTTCATCCGGTCTCCATTCCGAAAGCTGATAGGGTCCGCTTCCCACCGGGTGGTAGGAATATTCAGGGCCTGCCTGGAGAACCGCTTTTTTTGAGACAATTCCGGTGGTTAAGTTAAAGAGGAAAGGCGCATAGGGTTTTTTAAGATAAAAGATAACCGTACCGGGGTCAGGAGTGTCAATACGATCAATGGTTTCAAAAGATTTTCGATGAGGGGAGGCGGTTTTAGGGTCGAGAATCGATTCAAAGGTAAATTTAATATCTTCAGAGGTGAGTGGGGAACCGTCGCTGAACCGGAGATTTTTTTTTAAATGGAAAAGATAAGTGGAACGCCCCTGGACTTCCCAGGATTGAGCCAAATCTCCGACGAGTTGAGAAGCCGGATCCAGACGGACGAGACCGCTGAAGATGAGGCTTCCGATTCTTTCAGAATAAGCGTCTGTTGCGAGTCTTGGATCGAGTTGGGAGGGACTTGACTCAATTCCAATTTTTAAGGGTTTTTCGGATGGATTTTGAGGAGACGTACATCCAAATAAAAAAAAACCGAAAATGGCGAGGACAAAACTCATCGATTTGAGTTTTGTCCTCGCCAAATTCAATTTACAGAGAAGTGAAACGGTAGTTTTAAATACCCCGATACCCTTAGGCAGATTTCACTCCCTTTTCATTTTCGTAAAACAAAACAGGTTTTCCCGCACCGCTGATGGTATCTTCCGTAATCAGGCACTCTTTAACATTCTTAAGGGACGGAAGGTCGTACATTAAATCGAGCATAACCTCTTCGAGAATCGCCCGCAGGCCTCTGGCCCCTGTTTTTTGAAGAAGAGCTTTTCTCGCCACCGCCGAAATAGCTGATTCGGTAAACCGAAGCTTCACTTTTTCAAACGAAAAAAGCTTTTCGTATTGTTTGAGGAGCGAGTTTTTCGGCTCGGTCAGAATACGGATCAGTGCCGCTTCGTCCAGGTCGATTAAGGTGGCAATGACAGGAAGACGCCCGACAAATTCAGGGATCAGTCCGTATTTCAACAAGTCTTCAGGTTGAACACTAACCAACAGTTCTCCGACTTTCCGCTCATGTTTCCCTTTGATATCAGCTCCAAATCCCATTAGCTTTTTATTGCGGCGCTGTTCAATGATATTGTCCAGCCCGACAAAGGCGCCGGCGCAGATAAACAGGATATTCTGGGTGTTGACCTGGATAAATTCCTGATGCGGGTGCTTTCTTCCCCCCTGCGGCGGAACATTGGCAATCGTTCCTTCAATGAGTTTTAAAAGCGCCTGCTGAACGCCTTCCCCGGAAACATCGCGGGTAATGGAAGGAGAGTCGCTTTTCCGGCTGATTTTATCGATTTCATCAATATAAACGATTCCGCGTTGCGCCCTTTCGACGTCATAATCGGAACCCTGGAGAAGTTTAAGAATAATATTTTCCACATCTTCACCCACATAGCCAGCCTCGGTTAAAGTTGTGGCGTCGGCAATCGTAAAGGGAACGTCAAGGATTTTGGCAAGGGTTTGCGCCAATAGCGTTTTTCCGGTCCCGGTCGGACCAATCATCAGAATGTTCCCTTTGTGAAGCTCCACGTCATCCTGGTCCATTTTCGCGCTGATTCTTTTGTAATGGTTATGGACGGCGACGGAAAGGATCTTCTTGGCCCTGTCCTGTCCAATCACATATTGGTCAAGAATTTTTTTAATCTCGGCAGGTTTGGGAAGTTTAGAGGTAACCGCTTCTTTTCCTTCTTCCCACTCCTCGGCAATAATGTCATTGCACAAGTCGATACACTCGTCGCAAATATAAACCGTGGGTCCGGCAATGAGCTTCCTGACCTCTTCACGGCTTTTTCCGCAGAACGAACATTTCAAACCATCCATTTGTTTTTCTTGTTTTGCCATTACATACCCTCTTCCTTCTTTGTTTTCTTATCTTGCGGGGCTTTTTCGATCACTTCATCGATCAGGCCATACTCTTTTGATTGTTCACCCGACAGAAAGTAATCTCTTTCGGTGTCTAACCTGATTTTTTCCATCGGCTGCCCGGTATGTTTTACCAGGATTTCATTTAAACGTTCTCTCATCTTTAAAATTTCCTTGGCATGAATTTCAATGTCGGTGGCCTGGCCCTGGAATCCACCCGAAGGTTGGTGCATCATAATCCGTGAATTGGGGAGAGAAAATCGTTTCCCTTTCGCGCCAGCGGCCAACAAGACGGCTCCCATACTGGCGGCCTGCCCGATACAAATGGTCGAGATATCGGGTCGAATATATTGCATGGTGTCGTAAATCGCCAGGCCCGCGGTGACCAGCCCCCCCGGGCTATTCACGTAAAGGTTGATGTCCTTTTGAGGATCCTCGGCCTCAAGAAAGAGAAGCTGTGCAATAATTAAATTTGCAAAATAGTCGTCGATCGGAGCGCCAATAAAAATAATCCGGTCTTTTAAAAGGCGCGAATAAATATCATACGCACGTTCTCCCCTGCTTGTTTGTTCAATCACCATCGGTACTAACATGTCTGTTTTTTTCTCCTTACCCGATTATATTCAGGGGCCTTCGAGAAATTCACTCTCAATGCCCCCGAACCCCGCGTTATGCACCGGCTAAGCCGGTTGCTTCATCTATTCATATTCAGGGGCCTGCTCGCTTCACTCTCAATGCCCCCGAACCCCGCGTTACACACTGGCATAGCCAGTTGCTCCTCTTTGCTTATTGTTTAAATGAAATAGAAATGTTATTCCTCCTCTTCGATCTGCGCCTTTGACATCAGGTAAACCAGAGCCTTATCTTCAAGGAGCCGTGATTCGATTCCGCTGAACGAACCTTCAACCTCGAGAATATTTTTTTTGACCTCTTCCTCCTTCATCCTGGATTCTCGCGCAATGAGATGGATTTCGTCCTCCACCTCATCGTGGCTGACTTTAATATTTTCCTTTTGAGCGATCGCATACAGAATCAGCGCTCCTTTGACCCTTTCACGGGCCAGGGGCTCAAATTTCTTTTTAATCGACTCGATGTCCAAAAGCCCTTCTCTTTTTATGTCCTCATCCTTTAGCCCGCGTATAATACGGACGAGCTCCCGGGTAATGAGGCTGGACGGGAGTTCAAACTCGTGGCGTTTGTTTAAGGCTTTTATCAATTCATTTTTAAGTGTGGTTTCTCTTTCCTTTTTAAATCGGGAAACCAGTTCTTCCTTTAATTTTTCTTTTAAAATCTCAACGGAATAAAATCCAAAATCTTTGGCAAACTCCAAACCCATTTCGGGAAGAATTTTTTTCTTGATTTCACGGATTGCCACTTTAAAAAGAGCTTCTTTTCCGACATTCTGTTCGGGTTTGATCCCCTCAGGCAAGATAAGTTTGAAATCGATCTTATTTCCCTTTTTTTTACCCAAAAGATTTTCTTCAAACCCGGGGATCAAAACTTTAGATCCCGCTTCGACAGAGTACCCCTCTGCTTTTCCGCCTTCCATCGGTTTTTCTTCAATAAATGACTCAAAATCAATCGTGACAAAGTCTTTTTCTACAATGATGTGATCGTCCGGACAGGGTTCGAGTTGAGCCTGCATCTCTCTTAAGGAGTGGAGACTTTTTTCAACGTTGGCATCCGTCACCGTTAATTTTTTAATTTTGATCGGAAGACCGGTATAGGGTTGCAAATCAAAATGGGGACGTACCTCAACGGTGGCTTTAAAGGAAAGGGGCGTATTTTTTTCTAACGCGATGTTTTCAATTTTAGGATATTCAATCGGATCGATCCCTGACTCTTCGACCGCCTTGTGATAATAATCAGGAATCAATTTCTTAAGGACATCATCTTTCACTTCTTCATGAAATTTTTTTTCAAGAAGAGCCAGGGGGGCTTTTCCTTTCCGAAAACCTGGAAGCCGGACCGTTTTGCTAAGCTGAGAATAGGCAACGGCTATTTCTTTAGAAACAACTTCCAGCGGAATTTCGACGGATAAGGTTTTTTTTACGGGGGTAACTTCTACTAATGCATACTTCATGGTTTTCCTCAAAAATTTTTACGATCCGATAAGGGTAAAAAACGATCTCTTGCGGTGGTTTTTCCTGTGATGGATTCGGGAAAAGGATTAATAAGGGATTAATAATAGATGACCTTTATCTTAAAGGATAAAATGGTAAAAAGTCAATGACTTATCAAGGTGTTTTCAGCGGGAGCGGATTTTCCAATCCGGGAAAACCCTGGTCCCGTTTAATGGGTTTTCCGCTTTAATTTCAACAAGTTCCCCCCGTTTAATTTCTAAAAAAGATTGGTTTGT
The DNA here is from genome assembly GCA_016178585.1 of Nitrospirota bacterium. NCBI lineage: Bacteria > Pseudomonadati > Nitrospirota > Nitrospirota bacterium. The sequence goes on along the minus strand of JACOTA010000005.1, from coordinate 8,809 downwards.
CGAACTCTTTTCCTTATTTAACAGGTAAAACCGCCGTCTACCCGATTCATTACATAAAAATAACTCATTTTTCCCTTTGGTCGAAAGAACTTCACTTACCGCCCGCCATAAGATGGCAGGGTGAACCGGTTGGCAGTCTGGCGAAGTTAAAATCAGGTAAGAATATTTTAAAGAATCTTTCCGGTTTCCGATTTGCCCATCGATTTGATGAATCCAGTCGGGAGCTTCCCACTCTTTTTCCTGATGACACCAATCTTTTTCAGACCCTTCTGGCGTCATGATCGGGCAGGGGCCTTGATGAAGACATGGAGCGATGACCGACGCCGTTCGTTTATCAGAAATTAAATTCCTGAGGCTTAACAAATCTCTCGACGTTTTTCGAAGCGCGGGCTCAATGATAAAAATCAGCCCCCGTGGGGCAAGTTGGGCTATGAGGGTTTGAACCCAGTCTGCCAGTGCCTCGGAAGAATGTCCGTTTTGCTTCATCTCATTCAGAAGGTTGCCCATGAAAATAAAATCAAAATTCCCTTTAAAATCAAGGCGTTTAAGATTAATTTTCTTTTGGACAACCTTGTATTCAAACGAAATATTCCGGCTGATTAGAATGGGCTCCAAAATCTCACGGTACCGGGAAAAAAGAGCTGTCGAATAGCCAAGTTGCCGGCTGTCCTGATCGACTGCAAGAAAATCGATTTTCTGATTTTCAAAGAAAGGAATCGGAAATCTTCCGCAAAAATCAAGGAAACTCAAAACATTGGTCCCGGGGCCGGAACCAAGATCAAGCACCCGAATCGGCTGAGGATTTTGATCGTTTCCCTTCCAGGAATTAAAGTTTAAGGCTTCGGTAACCTGAAAGAAGTCGAGAAGAAGGTAACTGACCTTAAAAAAGTTTGAGGGAAGGAAATAGGCAATATAGGCCAGGGGGTAATGAGAGGAGTGAAGGGTCGACCCCAGGACATGAGAATGACTCCGTTGGTTAAAAATCTCTGAAAGCTTTGAAATTTCTGGAGAAATCTTGTGGATAAACTCTTTTTTTGTTTTTTGCCCCGATTCTTTCAGGCAAAGCTCTTCTATGATTTGAATAACAGGCTGGGGAAATAGAAAATAAGGGTGCATGGATCAAAAATACCTCATCGCACCTTTTACTATAAGGTAAACTGAAACGGCGATCAAGCGCCGGGATTTGATTTGATGGAAAGTTTAATATAAAATAAACCCATGGAAGACTATTTTATTTCTGAGGTTACGCCTGAAGAGGTTAAAAAAGAAAAAGAAAAGGCCCGTGAATTAAGGGCCTCCCAATGGTGGAAACGAAAAAAAAGCGACGGTGTTTGTTATTATTGCCAGGGAAAATTTAAACCCTCGGAATTGACGATGGACCATCTGATTCCGATTGTCCGCGGGGGAAAAAACAATAAAGGGAACGTCGTTCCGGCTTGTAAAGCCTGTAACTCAAAAAAGAAATATTTTCTCCCAACCGAAATCTCTCTTTCCTGACCGTATCTCCGTTCAAATTCAAATCATGAAGTTCATGAAGTTCGCTTGAGCACAAACGATTATTTTGCTATTCTCATAACTTACCTTCTTTAATCGGGATTTAATAAGGCATGACGTTAGAAGACGAATTTGGCGACATTATTTTAAAAGCCAGGGCAGGATTAGGCCTTTCGGTTGATTTTGTTTCTAAAGAGACGGGAATTCATAAGACGGAAATCACCCAGCTCGAAGCTCTGGCAAGAAACCCTACGCCGGAACAGGTTGAAAGTTTTGCCCGGCTCCTTCATTTAAATTCGGACAAACTTATGGATATTGCTTTTCATCGTTACGTTCCCAAACCTGCCCCGACCTCCCTTTCTCAAAACGTCATAACCATTCTTGGATACATTGGCGCCTATGAGGTCAAGGGATACCTTGTGATAGACCCTTCGACAAGAGAAACGGCCATGATTGATACCGCTTTCCATCCGGAGGCGATGATTGAAGCCATTTCTCAAAACAGGTTAAAATTAAATTATATTTTGTTAACGCATACCCATCACGATCATATGGGAGGCATCGATAAAATTCGGGAAAAATTCGACGTTCCGATTTATGTCAGCCGGGAAGAGGCGGGTCAATTGGGAAAATCCTGGAATTCCGGAAAAGACCGCTTTGTTGAAGAAGGGAAACCTATTTCTCTTGGAAATTTGATCCTTAACGTTTTTCATACCCCGGGTCATACGCCTGGAGGAACGGGGTATGTGTGTCAACAGGCCGATGTTTCTTTTGGGTTTTTCGGGGATGCGATTTTCGCCGGCTCCCTTGGAAGGGCCTACGCCACGGCCTCTTTTCCGCAATTGATTCAATCGGTCAGAACCAAAGTCCTCACTCTACCGGAAGAAACGGTTCTATTCCCGGGGCATGGCCCGGCGTCGACGGTGGCCGAAGAAAAAAAACACAACCCTTTTTTTAATACATCAGGGGATTAAAGATGAAACGTAAACTGGCAACAGATGTGGTCATTGCGGGGGGTGGAATTGCCGGCCTGATGCTGGCGCTGATTTTAGGGCGCAGGGGGATCCAGGTTATTTTGGTCGAAAAAAACAAGGAACTCATCACCCATCAGCGGGGAGAGATCCTCCAACCCAATGGCCTTAAAATTCTTGAAAAACTGGGTTTATTGGAAGAGATTCGATCCCATGGATATGAAGCCAGGGTTTTTCATTTTTACGAAACCGGCGGGGATTTCCTGTGCGATATCCGATATGATCGTCTTGCTTCCCCTTTGAATTACGCCCTGATCGCTTCCCCTTATCATCTTCAGGAACTCCTGCTCCGGAAGGCGGTTGAAACAGGGAAGGTGGAAATTCTCTGGGATACTGAATTTCAAGAATTAGTCTGGAAAGAAAAGAGCGTCTGCGGAATGGTGGCCAAACAAAGGGATTCCTCTTTGGAAATTGAAGGAAAAATGGTGGTCGGGGGAGATGGGGGCCGTTCTTCAGTGAGAAAAGCGCTTGGAATCAAAACCTCGATTTATGAATACCGTGATGGATATTTTACCGTTCGTTTAGATCGCCCGGCGGGATTTAACCAGGATGCGCGCTATTATGTCGGGAATCGCCAAATCCTGGCCCTTTTCCCCGTTTCAAAGACATTTCTTTACCTTCTCTATTTAATTCCAAAAAATAAGCAGGAAGAGATCCGTCAGAAAGGAATTGAAACCTGGAAAAAAGAAGTTCTGGCCATCGACCCGGTCGTCGAAGAGCCGCTTAGAAATATTACCTGGGAAAGTGTCCATTACATGCCCATTTTCCGGATCAGAACCTCCTCCTGGGTGGCGGATGGCGCTGCGCTGTTAGGAGACGCAGCCCACAGTTTTAATCCTCATGTGGCGCAGGGGAGAAACCAGGCCATGGAAGATGCCGTTGCTTTGGCGGCGACCCTTGAACGTTGTTTTAACAAGAATGATTTCAGCCGCAAAGCCCTTCTCCCTTACGAACAGGCGAGGAAGGGGACCGCGCTGGTTTATGAAAGGCTGGGAGATGAGCTGACCCTGTTCTGGAATGCTGACCTGAAACCTCTCGTCTGGATTCGAAACCGGGTGTTCCGGCAGCTCCATAAAAAACCAAAATTGATGTACAAAATGTTGACGACAGTTGCCGGGGTTAAAATTGACCCCTTTACCTTCCTTGACCGCTTTCGCGCTCTGGGTGTTTTGCCCGGTTCCTGAGGAATCCTTATGGATGTCATGACCATTAACCTGCGATACCGGAATGCAGAGGATGTTGATAATCATTGGAAAGACCGGAAGCATCTGGTTGTCAACCTTATTAATAAATACACGCCTGCTTTAATCGGCACGCAGGAAGGTTATAAAGATCAGCTGGATGATATTGCCAGCATGGCTCCCGGATATGCTTATCTTGATCCCCAAAAACTGGTGAGTGTTCAAAGGCAATGTCCGACCATCTTTTACCGCCGGGATCTTTTCAAGCCTGAAAAAGCGGGAAATTTCTGGCTTTCCGAGACGCCTGGTTTCGCGGATAGTAAAAGCTGGGATACGGCTTACCCGCGGATGGTGACGCACGCCCTGTTTCGTATCAAAGAAACGGATCAACTGTTTTATTTTTTAAACACCCATTTTGACCACAAATCGGCCTGGGCCAGAAGAGAGAGCACCTTTTTACTTTTGAGTAAAATTAAAGAAATTAATTACGATGATCTTCCGGCCATTCTTGTGGGAGATTTTAATATGGGGTGCCATACCATGGAGCATGAACTTTTGACCGGTAAGATTGAAATCGGCAATGTCAAAGGGTGCTTTCATAATGCCTGGGAAAAATGCGGACTCATTAAAGAAGGGGCAGAAACGTACCACGGGTTCACCGGGGTTCCGAAATACGAACAGATGGATTGGATTTTAGCGACCGCGCATTTCCGGTTTTTAAGAGTTCAAAAAAATGAAGATAATAAAGACGGAAAATATCCTTCGGATCATTTTCCTGTTTTAGCGAAGTTCATACTCCCTTTTACCACGAGCAAGAAGAGGCCGGAAAGAAAATAAGCCCCGCTAAGCTGAAGGGAGAGCGGAGAGGCATCGACCCAGGGTAAAAAGAGTCTTCCGTTGGCAAAAGGGGAATGTATTACCCCGAAGAGCGTTAAAAGGCCCCCCGCGAATAAAAAAATCGCCCCCTCTTTAAGCCGATGATCAATAATAAAACTTAACGCGGAAGCCCAGACGAGGGAGGTAATAATAAATCCGTTTGAAAGAATCAAAAGGTTTTCGTAAGTCAGGGCCGATCCCCCTTTTAAACTTTCAGGCCTGATTCCCGCCCCCCCTAACAAGGAATTCACTTCGACCAAAACCAGAGTGGCCAGGACCGGCGCAAAAGCGATCGCCATCGCTTTATAATGCCGGGTTGGTGTTGCCAAAAACGATTGGGCAGTAATTTCCAGACCGATAAAAACCAGAATAGGGGCTACGGCCGTTTCGGGGATTAAGTTGACAATAAAACCAAGGTAACCGAGCATTCCTCCCAGTCCGATAAAAAGACCGGTTCCCAACGTATATCCCGCGCCGGCTCCCATCCCTTTATAGGCCGGATGGCCGATATAAGGGGTGGTCTGAACGACTCCGCCGCAAAGCCCTGAAAATAGCGTGGCGATTCCATCCGTTAATAGAATTTGAGTCGCCGGGTAGTCATCCCCGCTGGCTGATGCGCTTTCGGTGACATCAATCCCTCCGATGAGGACCATTAAAGCGAACGGGAATGCCAGGGGCAGATAGGGGATGCTTTGAGAGAGTCCTCCCAGAAAATTACCAGAAGGGAACGGGAAAGCAAAGCTCCAAAAATTTTCATGAAACGGAGTTTCTGAAGGAGAGTAGCCGACGAGGATTAAAAAATAATAAAGCGCCGCGCCGGCTAAAACGCCTGCAAAGGCGCCTGGAATATTAAAAGGCAAACGAATCTTAGCGACGATGGTCATCAGGATAATGGTGAGAGAGATGAACCCGACCAAAGGCTGGTGGAAGACTTTAAGCATTGGGAAAAACGCAATTAAAGAGAGGGCGATGGCGGCGATGGGGCCCAACAACCCTGCCCTTGGGACCCAATGGCGGATTTTCTCTCCGGCAAAGGAAAAAACAATTTTAAATAATCCGATCAGGACGATAATGGCCATGGAAACTTTCCAGGCCAGAAGGGCATCGTGAAGGAACAGAAAAGCCGGTCCGATGATTCCAAAAGTAAACGCGAATAAAGAAGGGGTGTCGATTCCGAGCGGCATGGCCGTAATATCAGCTCTGCCGGATTTCCTGGCCAGACGAATCGCCATGATCGAAAAGACCAGATCACCCAACAAGACGCCCATGACAGACCCGGGGATCATTTTTAAAAAGACGACCTCCTTGGGGTATCCGAAGATCCCGATTAGAATGCCCGACATTAACACCAGTTGGGTCACATTATCGAGCATCAACCCAAAAAAAGCGTTAATGTCTCCGGGCCTGAGGAGAAAACGTCTGGAAAAAGAAGGCGCGTCAGCCATCAGGAGGTTTTTTTCTTACTGATTTGGTAAGCATCGATGACAGACCAGGCCGAAATTCCCAATACCACAACGGCCAGAAACAAAAAGAGCCCCGAATGAGCTAAAGGTTTTCCGGCGGTAAACGCCGACATCGGTATATTTCTCCGGAGCTCCCCTCCGAGAATCATGGCGGCCGCCATGAACAATATTCCTTTTAACCACTGATGATTGTAAAGCTGGCCCGCACCGGGGATCAGGGCAGAAAGAAGCGCCGCAATTCCATATTTTTTCATTGAAAATCTCCTTCCCTCGCTCTCGGCGCAAAGCGTTTCCACGCCGAAGTTCATATTTCAGAAAACCTCTAATTTTTTTAACAGGGTGAGTTTTTTAAAGTATACGACTTTAAAAAAAAAGGTCAACCCTTTGCGCCTTCCGGTTGCCTGGAGCCTTTTTTTATCCAGAGCAAAATAAGAGGATCTTTACTAAAGAAGATGACCGCGTAATCATAGATCACCTCGGCGGGAGAATTCAGGCCAAGAAAACCCGCGGCGTTTTTTTTGAGCTCATCCAGATCGCTTCTATAGCAGAGACATCCATACGAGCTGCACGGGCAATGATAAACTCGTCCTATATCAAGTGGTATATCATGAAATGAACTGCAAAATAGACATTTTAACTTCATTGATAGGGGATTCCTTTTCCATTGAAATACGGTCTTCTGTTTTTATGTTGAACCATTTTTTGATTCCCTCCCTTGATCATGATCCAGTATGATTCATTTTTTAAAATGAATCTAAAACATCAAATAATTATTAAATATCGTATCTTAAAGTTCTGTTTTGTCAAGTTGCACCCGATATAATGAGCCCATGAAGACGGGCATGGCCGAAATCGATAAAAACCTGGGAAAGAGAATTAAGCAGATTCGAAAAACGGTTAAACTCACGCAAGGAAAACTGGCGGAAGAAGTTAATCTGAGCGTTGAATATATCAGCCGGCTGGAACGGGGCGTTGCGGAGCCGTCGTTTAAGACACTCCAGATCCTGGCTGAAGCCCTGAATGTGACGGTAAAAGACCTTCTGGATTTTAAAGGTCCGGTCATATTTAGAGATAAAAAACTGGAGGCGAAACAAAAGACAGAATATATAGAAGCGATTTCTACTGAATTAAAAGAAATGGAAGTTCGTGAATTATCCGCGGTCTATCAGGTGATCAAAAGTCTGACCAATAAGCCTGAGAGGAAGTAATTTATAAGCGTTTCTCTTAAAGGATTCTCCTGCCAATCTCTTCTTTGACAGATATCCTGTCAGGAGGTGGACTCCAAAAATATTGTCAGAAGATAACCGGCCTGACATTCATGTCTTAAAATCACAGAAATAATTTTTTAATATGCTTTAAGCAGTCCGGGTTTTCCATCGATTTCCGTGCCCGGCTGGAAGTTTCCGATGCCTAAACTTTAAAATTCCCTTCTTTCTGAAAGCTAATTTGTGTATGATCCGTCATGAATATAAAGGCAAAAAGCTCTTTTAGTAAAGGTTATTCATCGGGAGAAATGGAATGTATTTATGGCTTCTTAGTTTATTAAATATTTTACGCGCCGTTTTGACCGCCTTTGTATTGGTTGTGAGCGGAATCGGCCTGGCCATCTTTTTAATCTATTATGGGATCAGAGCCGGCCTTGTTCAAAAAAAAATCAGGATCTATCGTTTAATGGAGTTTGACGTAACGGAAAAGGAGGCGGTGAAAAACGGTTGGTTTTATGTTGTCATGGGATTAATTTTAACAGCCATTTTTATAAGGGTTATGATTACCCATTATCAATGGTTCGTTCATTTATTACCCGTTCCAAATAAATAGGTTAAGAAGGGGATTAGGTCAAGCCCGGAAAATCCCGTTCTTAATATCCGAAGAAGGTCATCCCTGTTTTTCCTGCGTAATATAACATGATCAAATAACCCCAGGCGGCCGCCGAAACGAAATAGCTGACAACAATAACGATCCCGTCTTCTTCCATCAATCCCGCTCCAAGAAGAACAATAGACCATGCCGGTATCGTGTTTGAAAATGGGATGGGAAGCGGAAGGAACAGAAGGAAACCATTCAACATAATGAGAAATCCGTTGAGAATATTAAACGCTTTCCAACGATTGAAGAACAGAAATCTTGGATAAAGGATTTTTTCCAATCTGGAAGATGCCGCTAATCCAACCTTGATCAGCCGGGCCAATGTTAAATAAGGTATTTCATAATTTAAAAGATGTTGGGGAAGCCAAGGCTTTTTCCTTAGCGCAAGTCGTAGTCCAATGAACAAAATGATCAGGCCAAAAGGTGTTGAAACGCCCGGCAACGGAATGGGAATGCAGAAGGGCAATCCGAGGAGGATGAGGAGAATGTTAATTCCACGTCCATGAAGAATGTGAATAATTTCGGAAAGTTTTAAGGGTTTGCCTGCGGAGAGGTCTAAAATATGCTGGAAATCCTGGGAGAGTCGTGCGATGGCCAAATCTAAAAACATCCTTCTTTCTTCCGACTATTTTGCGTATAATCCGTAATATAGCATAAATTCTAAAACCTCCGGAACAACTCTTTTGCCTGAGGCCGTGCAGAGGGAGAAGCGATGTCTTTATGATGTCCCCGGAATTCGGAATTCACTTAGGATTTTTTTTAGGAGAAGCGAGATGGATGCCAAGAAAGTTCTTGAACGTGTGAAGGCGATCGCCGAAACCTTTGCGGCCGATCGGCCGGCTCGCCAGCAGCGCCGGTCGCTTGATCCGGCTGATTTCGCCGCGCTTCGCGAGGCGGG
>JACOTA010000004.1 GCA_016178585.1 Nitrospirota bacterium | reverse complement strand
GCAACTCCGACATCGACCAGTTGGACCCTCACTGCGGGTGCTACTGCAAATGATCCTATTACCATTGTTTGCGCAGATCCTACAGTACATCAATGCTAGTTTAAATAAAATGGTTTAAAGACACGCAGAAGTAAATCTGCGTGTCTTTCTTTTATATTTCTATTGGGTATTTCTCCTGTTATGTGGACGATTCCTTAACGAAAGCCTATGGAACAAAACGAAAATTTCAATCGGATCAGATATATGCCTCGGAAGAAAATATGAGCCATCAGTATCATTGACAAAGGAGAACTAGATGAAGGTATTACGAAATCAAAAAGGTTTTACGTTAATTGAATTAATTATCGTGATCGTGGTATTAGGAATTCTTGCTGCGGTTGCAATTCCTAAATATGTGGATATGCAGACGAATGCCCAGGCTGCCGCGGACGTAGGCTATATCGCAGGCTTAAGAAGTGTGCTAGCGGTTAACTTTGCTGGACAAAGGTTAGGTAAGACCGTTGCCGCAGGAACCGTTTGTGTCAATGCTACAGGAACCGTTTTACCATTATTTTCGGCGGTAGAAGGCTGTCTTACGGGGTCACAACCGTCAACGTTAACTCCTAATCCCGTGGTTGCAGCTACAGTTACATTGACAGGCTTAGCGCAACTCCGACATCGACCAGTTGGACCCTCACTGCGGGTGCTACTGCAAATGATCCTATTACCATTGTTTGCGCAGATCCTACAGTACATCAATGCTAGTTTAAATAAAATGGTTTAAAGACACGCAGAAGTAAATCTGCGAGTCTTTCTTTAATAAATATTTTGAGAAATGTGGCTTGTGAATCATATTGCAAGGCAAAAAGGGTTTACCCTAATTGAATTTGTAATTGTTATATTAATCGTCGCAATTTTGTCGGCGGCTGCGTATGAGCTTTTAGGAGATTCGACAACGACCAAAGTTTATGGCACGGCGCGGAAAATTCAGTCGGATATTACCTACGCCCAAGAACAAGCGATGACCCATAGGGTTCATTACCGTGTACAGTTTACCACGGCGACAAACAGTTACACAGTGCAAGCCTGTTCCAACCAAAACACTCCCTGCCCGGGGTGGAGTTCTATTCTTGATCCTTCAACGAACGCGTCGCCTTTTGCGATTGCACTGAACACAGGAAGTTACACCAGTGTTTTGCTCTTTTCGACGACCTTTGGGTGCGACTATTTAGAATTTAATTCAGCAGGTGTTCCAATGGAGGGAAGTGCAGGGGTTTGCCCGACACCCCCTGTTTCAATTACAGGATTTAAAACGGTTACCCTAAATCCAGGCGGCCGAACCGTAACCGTTGTCGCCGGTACCGGCAAAACCTCTGTTCCTTAAAACTATTCATAATGAGTCCATAGCCTTAAGATTTTTACAACCTTTTCTTCATCCAGTACCTGGTAAACCACGCGGTGCTGAATATTGATTCGACGTGAGCAGGCCCCCTTTAGATCCCCAACAAGTTTTTCATAAGGTGGAGGAGACTGAAAAGGATGGTCCTCAAGTATTTTAAGAATCTTTTGGGCTTTACCTTTTAGACCGGAACGGGCAAGTTTTTTCGCATCTTTTTGGGCCTGGGAGGTAAAAACCAGTTTCCATTTTACCACTTTAACTTGTCAGCACATTTTTCTATTGGGGTTTGCATTCCTTTAATAATTGATTCTCGCATTCCAGGAATAGAAAGCAGAAATAAAGTTTCTTCAATGGCGGACCAGTCCTCTTCCCCTATCAGAATAGCGTTATGCAGTTTACCCGAAATTTTAACGGGAGTGTGTGATTCCGCCGTCTCATCGATAAGTTTATAAAAGGAAGAACGAGCTTTTGTAATCGAAATCGTTTTCATTCAAGGCCCCTCAGGTTTTTCTTTTAAAATACGTAATAACGTACGTTTTGTCAAAGCTTTTCTTTTTACCCAAGAATATGGACGGACCCATAATAGCTTTTATATTCCATCAGTTTTCCCCCATCTTATTTCCTTATACCCAAAGGCCTCCATAAAGCTTTCAAAGTGCAAATCGTTTTACGTCTGTTTTCCTGGCGGACGCCTGCCATCTCACAATCTTGTCGAGCGCCCGGCTGCGCTTGACATGTGTGGACGAATGTGTGATACTTTGAAAAAATGAAATAAAGGGGGTAAATCATGGCAACGAATCTTGCCCTGGATGACCGGCTGATTGAAGAGGCAAAACTGTTGGGTGGCCATAAAACAAAAAAAGAGGCGGTGACCGATGCTCTCAAAGAATATATTCATCGTCATAAACAGAAAAAGATTCTGGAGTTATTTGGAACATTGGAATGGGATCCCATATACGATTATAAAAAATCCAGATTGAAACGATGAATGTTATTGTCGATACCTCTGTCTGGTCATTGGCGCTTCGCAGAAAATCAAGCCAGACCACTCCTCCCGTTGAAAAACTGACCGACTTGATTCAAAATGAGGAAAATATTTTTCTGTTAGGAGTTGTTTTACAGGAGCTTTTACAGGGGATTAAATTTTCAAAAGATTTTGCCCGTTTATTAGAACAGCTTTTCCCCTTTCCACTTATTGAGCCTCATCGTAAAGATTATATTGAAGCCGCACGTCTTAGAAACCATTGTTCTTCGAAAGGAGTTCAGGCGGGTACGATCGATTTTTTAATTGCCTCTATTTGTATCAGGTATGACTGTTACCTTTTGACGACAGATCACGATTTCAATTCGATTGCGGGGTGCTCCACCCTCAAGCTTTTAAAATAAAAAAAACAAAATCATTTTCAGGGTTTTCTTTCTCTTCTTCGGACTCCCCAAAGAGATTTCTATATTCTATAATTATAGAAAAGGCGATCAGAAATATTTCAAATTCAAAATCGTTTTACACCCGCTTTCCTGGCGGCCTTCTGCAACTCTTCATCCAGCGTTGCCAGCGGTATCCCCTCACGCAGAGCCAGTTCAAGATAAGAGGCGTCATAAGCGGATAGCCGGTAGCGCCGCGCCAACTGAAGGGTGTCTGACAGCGCATGAGAGAAAGTAGCCTCATCCACTTCGATATCCACCCCTTCAAGCATCTCAAGGAATACACCGCTGCGAGCCTCTGTGACGAGCCCCTTCGCTTCCGCCCTGGAAATGACGTTGGCCACTTCGAGTCCCCATGTCACCGGAACGAGAGCACTCGCGTTCTTCATTACGTCAAGCACTTTCCCGGCGTAGGCAAGTTCCAGCGGCTTGCCGTCCCCGAAGAACCAGCGCATAGCCACGGAGTTGTCGAGAACAAAGTTCACGCGCGCCCCTCTTCAATGAGTTCCTTGATATTCACCCCGTGCACCGGATTCTCCAGCATGAAAGCCTTAATCTTTTTCACCGCCGCAACCTTGTCTTTCGTCTTCACGCTGGCGCTCGGCACAAGGTCTGCGATGGCTTCGCCGCGATTGGTAATTGTGAAGCTCTTACCCTCCTTCACCTGCCGCAGCAACATGGACAGGTTAGTCTTTGCTTTGTACGAACCAATTTCGATTTTCATCATTTCCTCCGTTACGGCGAACAGTATCATATAGACCAGTATATAGACCAGTCTATTGAAAGTCAAGCGCAAAAAACATCAGTGGATTCGTGCATACAAAATGACTCCTCTCCCCGTGGGAGAGTCTGGGTGAGGGGGGAGAAGGAAATTTCGTTTTTATTTGTTTCTTTTTCCAGTAATTCGGCAATGAAACGATTTAAACTTAACCCTTTTCCCGATGCAGTAAGCACAATGCGCCTGTGTAAATCCAGCCCGATACGCACATTAAATACTCGTAGATCGCATCAGTGCTTCCTGGAGTCAACAGGTTTACCGCTCTCCATTCCACATACAACCTTACCAAAGTGGTATCATCAGAAAGTCCAAGCCGAATCGGCCTGAATAATTTAGCAGATTAGATTTGATATCTATATAACATATAGTTATATTATAGACGTGATTGAATTTGAGTGGGATGAGCGAAAAAATGAATCTAACCGTAAAAAACACAGAATTTGGTTTGAAGAAGCCCAACAGGTATTTGATGATCCAAATGGCCTGGTGTTTTACGATGAAGACCACTCAAATCACGAGGATCGGTTTCTTTTATTGGGGTTAAGTGGTTCTGCTAGAGTTTTGGTCATTGTCTTTTGCGAAAGAAATAAACGCGAAATTGTTCGTATCATTTCAGCCAGAAAAGCGACTAAAAAGGAGATTAAAAGTTATGAAGAAGGAATATGATTTTTCAAAAATGAAAGCTAAAAAAAATCCCTATGCCTCAAGAAAGAAAGCCGTTGGAATTAATCTAAGCACGGAGGTTATTGATTATTTCAAAGGTCTTTCTAAAGAATCGGGGATTCCTTATCAAACCTTGATTGATCTTTACCTGCGTGATTGTGTGAAGAGTAAGAAGAAACCGAAGTTTGAATGGGCGGCGTAACAATTTAGTTTTCGCTTCGTACGAACCAATTTCAATTTTCATCATTTCCTCCGTTGCATTGCTCCATATAGACCAGTCGAGCGAAAATCAAGCCAAAACCCAAACCCTTTCCTTGACGAAAACCATTTAAGCGATACACTTTCAGTATGTTCCAAAATCAACGGGGTTTTACCCTCATAGAAATCTTAATAACGATCGTTTTATTGGCCATTATTACGTCTGGATTAATGGCGATGTTTACGACGTTTTCTCAAAGCAATGGCGACCCTTCGGTGATCACTCAGGCAACGGAACTGGCGCAGGAAAAACTGGACCTGATCATTGCCGACAAAGAAAATTCAGCCAGGGGGTTTAATTATGTGACCAGTGCCATTTACCCCGCTGAAAATCCTGTACCGGGTTTTTCTGGTTTCAATCGAAGTGTCAATGTCATTTTTGTGAATACAGGGGCGCTAAACGCCACTGTTGCGGGTCCAACCAATTATAAAAATATAATGGTTTCGGTAACGTCCAAAACAGGAACAGTGACAACCAGCACCCTCATCGGAAGTTACTAAAGGCAATTCTTATGTTCAAAAGAATTTTACAGAAGTTAATTCTGTTCAATCAGAAAGGTTTTACAATGGTTGAGTTAGCCATTGTGATTGTTTTAATCGGAATTATCGCGATGACCGCCAGTCTTCTGATTGGTCAGGCGGCCCAAACTTATCAAAAGGAAGACAATTATTCCGCTATTTTAAATCAGGGAAGGTTGGCCCTTGAAAAAATGGCCAGAGAGATCAGGATGATTAAAAACCCGGCGGCTATTTCAACCTGCACTACCACACCCACTACTCCACAGCGGCTTATTTTTACCGATGTTCAAGGAAATTCGATTACGTATCGTTATGCTGGAGGCATCCTTTCAGACGGGGGAAACACTCTTGCCGATAACCTGAGCAGTTTTACATTTACCTACAGGGATTCTTCAGGGAACCCTACCACTGTCTGTTCCTCAATCTGGAACATTACTCTAAATTTAACTCCCGCTCAAGGGGGAGAGACCCTTCCCCTGCAGATCACCGTTCATCCGAGGAATTTTTAGATCGATGTTTTTTAGAAACCAAACAGGGGTGGCGTTATTGGCGGTGATCTTTTTCCTCGTGGTCATGGCTTTTGTCGGAGTAATTTTTATCTCTCTCTCTTCCAATAATATGACTCAGTCTGTCAACGAAGTTTATTCCAGCAGAGCCCTGTATATTGCCGAAGGCGGATTGGAAAGAGCAGGAAGGTATTTATTAAAGAGAGAAGGATCCCCTCCCTGCACAACCTGTACCTGTGCTTCTATTAATACAAGCACATCTTTTAACGGAGCTGTTCCGGCCTTTACAGCGTCGGGAAGCGGACAGTTTACTGTAACCTCTGTTTTTAATAATAACCTGGCGCCGACTTCTTTGTTTGCTTTGACTGATAATGTGACGACAACGATTCCTGCGACAGCGGCAAATCTTTCGGTTTCAGGGTATGCCTCATTTGGCCGGATCATGATCGATAAGGAAATGATTGACTATACCGCTCTGGGGCAAGGCGCAGGAGTGTGTGGCGGAGGCGCACCCTCTTGTTTTGTCGGGGCCGTCCGAGGGGCGGATGGAACAGCTCCCGCACAGCATGTCATTGGCACTTCCGTTGCTCAAACACAATGTCTATTAACCTCTACCGGGGGTGTTCCAACCATTGGCGCAGGAACAAACCAGAGGGTCGTCAGTCAGGCGGATGTGGTTCAGAACGGTTGGGCAGTGGGAAACACAGCTGGTGGGATCACCCCTCCTAGAATGTTTCTTTGGGATGGGAGCTCCTGGGCTGATAGGACTGCTGTAGCGCCTGGTGGAATTGGTAATTTAACTTCTGTTTCGATGCTTTCTCCTGCAGATGGTTGGGCAGTAAGTGGGTCCGCTTCGGGACGTTTTATTCGTTGGAACGGTGTCAATTGGTCATCTTTTCCTCTTCCTGCCGCTCGTCCACTCAATTCCATTTACATGAATGCCTCAAACGATGGCTGGGCAGTGGGAAACCCGGGAGGGGTTGCGGCCCAACAGCCACTTATCTATTATTGGGACGGGACGACCTGGTCTCTCAGAAAAACCGGTTTACCGGCTATTAACCGGAACCTTAACTCTGTTTACTGCAACAGCAATTCTTTGCCTGTTAATTGTTGGGCAGTAGGCAATGCGGGAGGTGTTGCCGCACAGCGCCCGTTAATTCTTTATTGGAATGGGGCATCGTGGGGGCCAAGAAATTCCCTCCTGGGAATTTCCAGTAATCTTAACTCTGTTTACTGCAACAGCAATCTTGTTCCTGTCACCTGCTGGGCGGTGGGGAATACAGCCGGGGGCGCTCCAGCGAATGAACGTCCCTTCATTTTATATTGGAACGGGGCAACGTGGGCGCGACAAAACTCTCTCCTGGGAATTCCTCGTAATCTTAACTCTGTTTACTGCAACAGCAATCTTGTTCCTGTCACCTGCTGGGCGGTGGGAAATCCGGGAGGAGGTGGGCAACGGCCTTTAATTTTGTATTGGAATGGAGCGACATGGTCCCTTAGAAACTCAGTCAGAAATTTTGCCGGGACAGCTGTTACGATTAATCTCCCTCTTCGATCGGTATCCTGCGTGACCTCCAATGATTGCTGGGCCGTGGGAAGTCCGGGAGGCGCGGGTCAACGGCCGTTGGTCCTTCATTGGAACGGCACAGATTGGATCATTGAAACCCTGAACAGTCAGAATACGATATTAAATAGTGTTTATCTTATCGGACCGAAGCGACCCAATATCGCCTGGCGGGAAGTTCCCCAGTGATTTTAGCCTCTTTCAGACGTGATTACTCCAGTCGCCGGGCTTGACAGATTTCCGTTTGACGCTATCCTTTTATAAGAAAGGCGACGATCGCGTCGCTTTTTTGAGGCTTTTAACTGTAGAAGTTTAGATTTAATTTTGTGTTTAGTTTCAACAATAAACAATGTATTGATCACGAAAGAACTTAAATAAGTCGATGAGAACATCTGAAATTTTAGAAAAGGTGAAAATCCCGCGGCACAAACTCTATTACCTGGAACAGAAGGGGTATATCTCTCCAAAGCGGATTCCGATGGGGGATTTAGAGTCCCGGGATTATTCAAAGGAAGATTTTTTAAAAATTGAGGCCATCTGGAAATACCTTAAAAAAGGATTTAAACACCGGATCGCTTTTGAACAGGCGATGAAAGAGATCAGCGGAGAAAAAAGGTGAATTTTAACCGTCCTTTAATTGGAATGGATATCGGCGAATCGAGCATCAAACTTTCGGTTATTTCTAAAAAGGAAGAGAAGTTTTTTTTGGACTACGCCCACATCTTGCCTTTTATGCCGAACGGGCGTTCCGATGGAAATAATGAAAATAGGGAAAATTACCCGTTAACACCCGAAATGTTAATCAGTCTGAAAGGGGTTTTTGAAAATTTTCAGTTTAAAAAAAATCCGGTGGTGGTGAATTATACGGGAAAAACCCCTTTAATCCGTTATTTAAAGTTGCCCGAAATGCCCCAAAACGAGGTGGAAGAAGCGATAAAATGGGAAGCCCAAAAGCTGATGACGGAACCCCTGGAGACCAAGGTGATTGATTACGCTGTCCTTCAGAAAAATGAAGAGAGTGGAAAGGTTGTATTGCATCTTATTCTTGTCGCGGTGGATAAAAGTGATATTTCGGAGGAACTGAACAATATCGGGAGAGCTGGAATTTATCCCCGTTTGATGGATGTCAACCCTCTCGCTTTGCTTAAAGTCGTTGAACTCAATCATTCCCCGGAAAAGGATCATGACCTGATCTTTATGGATATCGGTTCCGCCAAAATGGAGATTAATATTTGCCGCGAAGGAGTCTTGCGGTTTACCCGGCAAATCAAGCATGGAGGGAACGACATTTCCCGCGCGATGATGGCAAAAGAAACCATTTCTTTTGACGAGGCGGAAAACATCAAAAAAAAGGATGGGTTAAACCATTCTGAGTTTAAAAGCGTCATAAAGGAAGAAATGGACCGGATGGTTCTCGAAGTTCAACGGTCGATGGACTATTACCGGACTCAATTTCGGGACCCTTTGTTTCAAAAAATCATTTTAATGGGAGGAACCCCCTTAATGGCTGGTTTTCGGGATTACTTTGAAACCCATTTTGACCTGCCGGTTGTTCTTGAAAATCCTTTTTCTTCTATGGTCTGCAGTTCGGATTTTTTAAAAGAATTAAATCCGATGGGTTCCCTTTGGGCAGGTTCCATCGGCCTGGCTTTAAGGGGCAAGTTGCCGGGAAACGCATAAGTGAAGCGCCTGGCTTTGCCAGCGCGAAACGCGGGGTTCGGGGGCATTGAGCGTAGTCTGCGAAGGTCCCCGAGTATTAAGATGAAGAGAGAAATAAATTTAATAACGGACGAGTTCGTCTTTGACCCGTTCAGCCGGATTCAACCAAAACTATTGGCGGTCTGGCTGGTTATTTTGATTTTAGGGTTTGCCTGGGAGATCGGTTCACGAATGGTGGAGATTAAAGAGAGGAAAGCCGAACTGACTCAACTTCAAAACCGTCTTGCCCAAATTTCTAAGGAAGAGCAGGACCTGACCCTCTTTATTCAGAAAAACGGCCAGATGGAAAGCGAAAATTTTTTTAAAGAGGTCATTAAATGGAAAGAAATTCTTTCTGTAATAAGCTCAACGGTTCCTGAAGGGGCATGGCTTAAAAACCTTGAGGGAGGAATAACACAGGGCGGGGGATCGGATGGAAATCCGCAATCTGCTTTTAAAGAGATAAAGTTCGTCGGTTTTGCCAATTCTTACGCGCCGATAACCCTTCTTCTTTCAAGGCTTGAACGTCAGCCTCTCTTTTCCCAAATTCGATTGATTTACACCCAAAAAGGGGAGAGTCATGAAGATCGGGCTATCCACTTCGAAATAACAGGAAGGATCAATTGACCTTTTTGGAAAAAATCAATCAATTCCTGGGATTAAAACGATTTCCCGTTTTATATCAAACGTTGAAGGATCCCATTTATGCCGGAATCTTGTTGACCTTGATCATCACCCTGATCGGCGGTTTATTTTATGGCCCTAAAAAACGCGAGGTGACCCGATTAAACGAGGAGCGAAATTTAACGCAGTCGCAGACGGTCCAAAAAGAAAAGAACCTCTCTCTTTTGAAGGAACAGGTCAATAGAATCAACTTAAGGCTTCAACGAAGGTCGTTGAACATCGACCATCTTACGGCCAATGAACGAAAAATGTCCCAGGTTTTGGAGAAGATGGCTCTTTTGGCCGCCGGAGATTCGGTTGAAGTGATTTCATTCCGACCGGACTCCCGGCAGGAAGAGGAAAAAGAGGTCCTTTTAACCGTAAGGGTCAAGGTTAAAACCCGTTTTAATGAACTTGAGCGTTATTTATCCAAGCTGGACCATTTTCCCCAACCGGTTAAAATTGATCGGATTAAGATTGAAACCCTGGAGGACGAAACCCCATTGATTTTTGCTGAACTGCTTGTGACGACGCGGCTTAAGAAAGAGGAAGGATGAAAAACATTCTGTTTACGTTAATCCTGTTTTTTCTGGTCTTGTTGGGATCTCAAATCGTTCCCGGCCAATCTTTAAAGTCTCGGGTTGACCAGAACCCCGAAAACCGGGACCCTTTTCATCTGCCGCGTCAAAAAGTCTTAAGCCATCCCGCTCCGGGGGGAGTTCAGGTTGATCAATGGAGATTGACCGGCATTTTAGTCGGAGCGTCGGGAAGTAAATCAGCGATTATCAATAATCGAATCGTATCAGAAGGGGATCAGATCATGGGAGGCACCGTTGCCGTTATCGATTCCGACCGGGTTATTTTAAAGGGGGCTTTTGGGTCCAGGGAGATTCGAATTCTCCCATTTTTATCGGACAGCCAATGAAAAAAAGGATATCTATTATGAGAAACTCTAATCGGTGGATGGTTTTATTATTCTTTAGCCTCTCTCTTTTATTTATTGAAAAAGCCTTGGGCCAGGATCATATCGTGAGAATCCTGCCAGAGGGTGAAAATAACGGAAATTCATCAAGATTTTCTCTTGAATTTCGGGAGGCCGATGTAAAAGATGTTCTCCGGGCCATCGGGCAGGAAAATCATATCAATGTCATTATCAGGGAGGATGTAAAAGGGAAAGTGACCTTGAGCTTCAAAAACGTCACGCTGGATGAAGCCCTGGATGCGATCTTACGAAACCAAAATCTTTGGGCGAGCAAAAACGGGTCTATCATGACGATTGCCCATACCTCTTCTCCCGAAGGGGAAGAAGATCTGGTAACCCGCCTGATCCCGGTAAATTATGCCACCGTAAAAGATCTCCAGGACTCCGTGAAAGGCCTATTAAGCAAAAAAGGGAATATCGCGGTGGATTCCCGTTCTAACTCACTCATTATTAAAGATATTCCTGAAAATATCGAAAAAATATCAACTCTGGTAAAAACGCTGGATAATAAAACCCCCCAGGTCATGATTGAGGCAAAAATTGTTGAAGCAAATACCAACTTTACGCGTGAACTGGGAATCCAATGGGGAGGTCTTTATAATAACGGGAATTATTCCCTCCTGGGTGGCGTGACCAAAAGCTCATCTACCGACACGTTTTTTAATCCACTGACCAACGGGATAGGATATAGCGGCGCTCCTTATGCCGTGAATCTGCCGGCCACGGTTGGACCCGGCCTGGGAGGCTCAATCGGTTTGTCTTATGCGAATATTGCCAACAATTTGCTTTTAGATGTTCAACTATCCGCCATGCAGGACACCGGAAAGGGAAAAATATTGTCGAAACCCAAAATTCTGACGCTCGATCATAAAGAAGCGAGAATTTCGAGCGGGACGGAAATCTTGATTCCAACCGCAACCCTTGTTTCGGGAGGAGCAACCTCCGGCGGGACTCCCACAGGCTCTTCAGCAACCAGCGGGGTTACGACGATAAACGCAAAACTGGAGTTAGTGGTAACGCCTCATATTACGCCGGACCATCAGATCCTGATGCACATAAGAACTGAGAAAAAAGAACCCGACTACAGCCACCAGGTTCAAAATATTCCTCCACTCACGACCCGAACGGCTGAAACAGATTTAATTGTCAAAAACGGTTCGACGGTCGCCATAGGGGGAATTATTACGAAAAATGAATCTGTCAAAGAAAATGGAATTCCCTTTTTATCAGACATTCCTATTTTGGGATGGTTGTTTAAAAAGCAAAATAAAGGAAATCAGGAGACGGAATTAATCATCTTTATTACGCCTTCCGAGTATAATGATGAAATCGCCGACAACCTGTCAAATTCAAAAAATGTACAAAAGTGACAGTTTTTGTCATTCTTAACCATCCATTTTTTAATTTTTATCAAATAAAACAATAAGTTGGAATTTAAAATCGAAGGCACGGGCCTTGCTTACTATCAGGGGTAAGGATTTTTCTATTTTTATCCAAATAGCCTCAATAACCTAAGTTTGTAAATGAATTGTTAAGACTTTTGACCTTGACTTTTCAAAATTTCATATGTTAGTGTCAGCCCCGTTTGGTTGAAAAGAGTTAAAAAATAGCTTCGCTGCGATATCGTAAGCGAGAAGCCGGCTTTGCCAGTTCGAGTGCGGGCCTGGGGCATCGGAGGATTGCGGAGCAACCGCATGGGCCCCAAATATAATCGACAGCAAGCTTTGTGGGAGGAAACAGATATGGAAAAACATGAAGAGTCTTACACGATCATGGTTCTTCCCAACCCGACGTCAAAGACCTATCGATTTTGCGTCACCAAAAAGACCTTAAAAAAGATCGCAGGCATTTCTTCGTGCGGCGTTCTTTTATTGATTTTTTTCCTGTTTCAATATTTTTATCTGATTGGAGAGACATGGGAGTTGAATTCCCTTCAAAAGGAAACCGTTGCCCAAAAACTTCAGCTTCAAATGTTTTCCAACCGAATTGAAGACCTTAAAAAACAGATGGTCCGTTTAAAAGAACTGGACGCAAAGTTAAGAGTGATTGCGGATATCGGGCCGTCAAAGGTAAATACGGAGTTTTTTGGAATGGGCGGAGCGGAAGCGGCAAGCCCTATCGAAAATTTAATTGAAAATAAAAACAACCCCTCGGGGATGATTAAAAAAATGGAACAGGATGTTTCGCTCCTCCAGTCGGCTTCGATTCAACAGCAGGTTAGTTTTCAGGAATTAAGCGAAGTTATGAAGGAACACCAAACGATGTGGACCTCGACCCCGTCGGTCTGGCCGGTGAAGGGTTGGATGACGTCCGGTTTCGGAAACCGGGTTTCCCCTTTTACGGGAATGGTCTCCCTTCATAAGGGGATTGATATTGCCGCGAAACCCGAAACGCCGATTACCGCTCCCGCCGCCGGAATTGTGAGGTATGACGGCTTTGACAGCGGTTTTGGCCGTGAAGTGAGAATAGAACATGGTTACGGCATGGAGACGGTTTACGGCCATTTGGCGAAGTCTGCCGTAAAAGTCGGACAGCGGATAAAAAGAGGAGATATTATCGGCTACGTCGGAAATACCGGCCTTTCAACGGGCCCGCATCTTCATTACGAAATTCATGTTAATTCGGTTCCCGTCAACCCGCTAAAGTATATTATTAATTAACAGATTAATGAAATTACATTTTATTGTAGGGGCAGGCCCCCGTGCCTGCCCTGGGCGACTCCTGCATTTCAAAAAACCTGGGGGAAGATAGAATTCCTCCAGGTTTTTTTATTTTTCAGAAATGGTTTTTTGAATTTAATTGTGTTATATTTTTTTAAGTTAATTCAGGATGATTGTAATGTTTGGGATTTTAAAAAAAATTGTAGGCAGTAAAAATGACCGTGAACTGAAGCGGATGTGGCCCCTCGTCCAAAAGGTCAATTCAATCGAGCCTGCCATTTCCCCTCTCTCGGACGCTCAGCTTCAAGCCAAAACTCCCGAGTTTAAAAAACGGATTTCAGAAGGAGAAACCCTGGATCAGCTTTTGCCCGAAGCGTTTGCGGTTGTCCGGGAGGCTTCTAAACGGGTTTTAGGGATGAGGCACTTTGATGTCCAGATTTTGGGAGGGGTTGTTCTCCATGAGGGGAAAATCGCCGAAATGAAAACCGGGGAAGGGAAGACCCTTGTCGCGACCCTTCCGGTTTATTTAAATGCGCTCGCCGGAACAGGGGTCCACGTGGTAACGGTGAATGATTATCTCGCTAAAAGAGATAGCCAATGGATGGGCCAGCTTTATCAATTTCTGGGGCTTTCTGTCGGTCTGATTCAGCATGACCTTGATGACAGCGAAAGGCAGATCGCTTATGGAAACGACGTTACCTATGGGACCAATAATGAGTTCGGGTTTGATTATTTAAGAGACAACATGAAGTTTGACGCCTCTCAATTTGTTCAACGCGACCTGGTTTACGCCATTGTGGACGAAGTCGACAGCATCCTGATTGACGAAGCGAGAACCCCCTTGATCATTTCCGGCCCATCGGAAGAATCCACCGATCTTTATTATCAGGTCGACAAGGTTATCCCTTCCCTTAAACCGGAAGCTGATTTTACCATAGAAGAGAAAACCAAAACGGCTTCCCTGACCGACGAGGGAAACATTAAAGTTGAACGTTACCTTGGCGTGCAAAACCTCTATGATTTGTCCAATATTTCATTGGTCCACCATGTTCAGCAGGCATTGAGAGCCCATGTTTTGTTTAAGCGGGATGTCGATTATGTCGTTAAAGACGGAGAGGTTCTCATTGTCGATGAGTTTACGGGGCGTTTAATGCCGGGACGCCGCTGGAGCGACGGTCTCCATCAAGCGATCGAAGCAAAGGAAGGCGTAAAAATCGCAAGTGAAAATCAAACCCTTGCGACGATTACCTTCCAGAATTATTTCCGGATGTATCAAAAACTATCGGGAATGACCGGGACGGCCGATACGGAAGCCGCTGAATTCAACAAGATTTATAACCTGGATGTCGTTGTGGTTCCCGCTAACCGTGCGATGGTCCGTGTCGATTACCCGGATGTCATTTACCGTACCGAGGCGGAAAAATTTAAAGCGATCTCTGAAGAAATCGAAACCCTGAATAAGACCGGTGAGCCGGTTTTAGTAGGAACGATCTCGATAGAAAAATCGGAAAAGCTCAGCGGCCTTTTAAGGCGAAAGGGGGTTAAGCATTCGGTTTTAAACGCGAAATATCATGAAAAAGAGGCTGAAATTATCGCGCAGGCCGGGCGAAAAAATGCCGTGACCATTGCCACGAACATGGCGGGACGAGGCACCGATATTTTATTAGGGGGGAACCCGGAGTTTATTTTAAAAAAAGAGCTTGAAAAAATCGGAGAAGCGACCCCTGAACAGATCGAACAAAAAGGGCGCTACCAAAGGGGAGAAGCTGAACGAGAAAAACAGGAGGTGGTTGGTTTTGGAGGGCTCCATATTATCGGAACGGAACGTCATGAAAGCCGCCGGATTGATAACCAGCTTCGAGGCCGTTCGGGGCGGCAGGGGGATCCGGGGTCTTCCCGGTTTTATTTGTCGTTAGAGGATGATCTCCTTCGCATTTTTGGTTCTGACCGGATTTCCGGCATTATGGGACGCCTCGGGATGGAAGAGGGAATTCCGATCGAAGCTAAAATTGTTACCCGGGCGATTGAAAATGCGCAGAAAAAGGTGGAGGCCCATCATTTTGATATTCGGAAACAACTGATTGAATACGACGATGTCATGAACAAGCAAAGAGAAGTCATTTATGAACAGCGAAAGCAGGTGTTAAAGGGGGAAAATTTAAAAGAAGAGCTCTTTGATATCGCGGATGAATCCATTGAAGGTTTTTTATCCTTTTACTGCAATCCCGAAGTTTACGCGGAAGAATGGGATTTAAAAGGCCTTGGCGAGGCGCTTCAAAGGCAGTTTTCGATTTCAGTCGATTTCGAAAAAGAGCCCCTCAAAGATTCAGGACATGATGGCTTAAAACAAATGGTTCTGGAAGCTGTTACCCGCTCTTATGAGGAAAAAGAAAAGGAAATCGGGCCGGACATTCTTCTCAAAATACAAAAACAAATTATGTTGACCGCCATCGATACCCATTGGAAAGATCACCTCCTGGGAATGGACCATTTAAAAGAGGGGATAGGCCTGCGCGGTTATGGCCAAAAAGATCCGCTCGTGGAATATAAGAAAGAAGGGTTTGAAATGTTCTCCGCCATGATTGGCCGGATCAGGAACGACATGGTCGAACATCTTTTTAAAGTCAAGTTTAGAAAAGAAACCGTTCCGGCAAGACAAACCCCGTTTTTCCAAACTCAAAAAATGGTTTTAAACCGTGGAGAGGAAAGCGCTGCCCGGCCGGCACAAAGGGAGGCGAAAAAAGTGGGTCGAAACGACGACTGCCCCTGCGGAAGCGGTAAAAAATATAAAAAGTGCCATGGCCGATAAATCAAACCTGACCATGCAACTTCTAAGAGAAGAAATTCACCGGTTAAAAGCCGGCGTTCGTCAAAAGGAACGCGAACTCTCCTTTTTTATTAACGCCGGAAAACTATTAACCTCCTCCCTCGAATTTAAAAAAATTGTTCAAACGATACTGGAACAGGCTCATCTTTTGGTGCGGGGCCAAATGTGGACCTTGCTGCTCTTTGACGAAAATTCGAAGGAATTAAATTTCGAGATGATTAAAGGAAAATATAAAAAAACCTTTAAACCCTTTTCGATTAAAGCAGGCCGGGGAATCCCGGGAACGGTTGTTAAAACCGGAACTCCCATCCTGATTTCAAACATCAAAGATAATTTAAAATATTCGACAGAAATTGAAAAAAAGATTTTGGCCCGTCCAAAAACGGTGTTGGCTGTTCCGATTATCAACAAAAAAAAGACGATCGGCGTGCTCGAGATGGTGAACAAAGAAGACCAAACCAGCTTTGACTCCAGGGACCTTGAGCTTCTTTTAAAATTGGTCGACCAGGCGGCGATCGCGATTGAGCGGTCTGTTCTTTATCAACAGATGTCAGATCTGGTCGTGACGGATGATTTGACCAAACTATTTAATTACCGCTATCTGGAACAGACGCTCGATATCGAACTCAGGAGAAGCCAGAGATATAAATCGGAAATCAGCCTTGTCTTCCTGGATATTGACCATTTTAAAAATGTGAACGATGTCCATGGACATCAAACGGGAAGCCAGGTCTTAATTGAGTTAGGCAAGGTTTTAATCGAGAGTCTGCGGGACGTCGATATTATTGCCCGTTATGGGGGAGACGAGTTCGTCATTGTTCTTCCCGAAACCAATGTAGAAACCACGTTTTTTATTATCACACGGCTTCAAAAAAAAATCCGGGAATTTAAATTTTTAAAAAAAAGAGGATTGAACCTCAGGTTGACGGTAAGTTTTGGAATCGCAGGCTTTCCTGTTCACGCGAAAAATAAGCAAGATCTGATCAAATTGGCTGACATGGCCATGTATAAGGCGAAGAATGAAGGGAGGGATAAGATTTTTATCGCGGGAGAAATCTAAAAATGAACCCCGAAATTAAAATAGTAGTGAATATTTCGTTCCTCGGGGAGGAAGGGTTCAATGGGGTAGGCCAGTTGAAAAGCCATGTTGGTGGGGTAAGCGCCGAAGAGATCAAAATCCAGATTTAAACCGCCTCCAAAATCAGACAGGTATTGATGAAAAAGAAGCGGATTCTTTTCATTTGACGCATTTCCGGAATCAATAAAAAGCTCTCCCTGAAGGGTATGAAAAAGGGAAAACCCAAACAGATTCTGATCCAGATCATAATAAAGAGGAAAGGCGTAATCAACGCTGAAAACGCTTTTTTCTGACCCTGACAGGGCTGTTTTAGTATATCCCCGAAGACCTGATCCTCCCCCGGCAGTAAAGGGCAGAGAGAGGGGACCGTTGGATTCCGCCAACTGGGCCTTAAACTTCAGGGTATGGTACGGAGACCATTGAATGCCGTTGGCGTAGTCAAAATAAACTCTTCCATTATAAGGATGCTCGGGTCCGGTAAACTGCAGGTTATATTCAAGGCCGAGGCTGTAATTCAGGTAGCTGATTCGATAGATTAAACCCAAACTTCCTCGAGTTTCGTCTTCTTGTCCCGCCAGGGTGACAATTTCTCCCTTATAATTTCCTCCTAACGTTTGTATGAGCTGATGATCCAGCTTGCCCGGAAAAGTATGATCGAAATCGCCCCGGAACCCCCGGGTCTCTTCAAAACGGTAATAATAAAGACCAAGAACGTTGTGATCATCGTAAAGTCTTCTAAACGATCCGCCAACCTCCAATTCGGGGGTATGGGTTTGGAGATCCATCGTCCCGGTGAATTTATCAAGGAGAAATTTCCATTCGGGAGGTTTCCGGTTGTTAAAAAGATAGGGATCGTTGGTCTGGTGGTCCGGGTCTATTTCAACCGTCTTAACGGGCGAAGGGTTTTTAAAGACAAAAAGCTCCCCGGTTTCTTTAAATAATCGGTTGATTTCCATAACGGACTGGTTTTTAAATATGGCTCTTACCGTAAGGGGTTCGGTCCCTTCTCCTTTTTTGGCGACGGCAACCGTGGTCATATGAACCTTTTCCGTAAAATCGTCCTGGATGTTTTCGATTCCAAAATCAGGCTCAGGAAAAGAATTCAGCCATTGCTGATAAAACCAGTTCAAGTTTTGCCCGGAGAGGGTTTCACTGAGTTCTACAAAAGAGCGTTCTTTCTCTCCCCGGACCGCGGCCAGATAGGCGGAAACAATTTCCAGCGTTTTTTCCTTTCCCAGCAGATTTTGAAGTTTAAACAGGATTCCTGTTCCTTCCGCCCGGGGAGTGTTATAGAGACGGATCTGTTCCCGAAAAGGGAAAGGCTTTGCCTCCTTAAAAAAAACCTGTCTGAAAGCAGGATTAGGGGAATAGAGGATTTCGTCAACCACCGGTAAAAAGGCAAAAGGCGTTAGAAAAGTTTCAAGACCTTCCAAAGGATGTTTGAGTTTTTTATTCAGAAATGCCTGAGTGCTGTAATCGGATAACATTTCAATAATCCAATCTTCTTCCCAGGGAATTTGAGTCCTCCATAACTGAGCATAAATTCCATGGAGAAGCCTGGCGTCATGATACCTTTTTAAAGGAAAAAATATTTTGTAAAGGGTATGGCTGACCAGGACGATCCCCTCTCCTTCTGAATATAAATCATCATAGAGATAGGTCTCGGCGAGCCGTAAGACCGAGGGATTAGACGGACCGTACTCCGTTTCAAAAAACTGCAACGCCTCTTCCGCCAGTTGAAGGACCTGTCGGGCATATTTTTTATCTTTGGAAAAATAGGAATAGTAAATGGCGTGACCGGGTCCTTCCGCAATCATATCCCGGTACCGGGTTGAAAGGATCAACGAGAAAAACCCGGTTTTTTGCGACTGGAGCCGGGACAATTTATAATCGTTAAAAATGGTTTTCGTGATCAGAGTCCCCGTGTGATTGAGTTCAAAGGGCGTCGGGTAGCTGATGTTGACCGTGAAGTCAGCTTTGGGCGGAGGTTTTTTAAACTGCCATGCGTTATTGAAAAAATCGGGAAGGTAAGGATGCCACCCTCCTTCAGTTGAAATGACCGACTTAAACTGTCCGAACGCGCCCAAACGCTCCGGTATGAGGGTTGTAAAATCAAGGGTGAAGGTGGTAAATTGACCTGGAGGGAGAGGGTCTTTTAAAATGATCTGGCAAACCATTTTAGGTCCCAGTCCGGTCTCAAGGTAGTGAATTTCCAGGGAGCGGCCAAGGGAATCAAAAATTTTTGAAATTTCGATTCCGCCGGGTGAAATGGGTTTCGGGAAAGATTTTTTAAATACTTCTGGAGGAAGTGAGAGTGGCGGAGCCAAAAACCGGTTGGGGTAGAGCATTAACGGGATCGCGGCGAGAGGTTCCGGCGAAGGATTTGAAAAGGTGATTTTTATGCTTCCCTCGATCTGAACGGGTTTAGCTCCTGCGAAATGATAACCGGCGTTTATTTCGTAAGAAGGACTGAAAGGCGACGCCTGTGCCGTGTTGCCCGATAAAAAAAAGATAGAAAAAAGTAAAAAGAAGAGGATAGAAGCGCCCGGCCTTAAACAGGCACGCGGAGCGGGTGGGTGGAAAAGCTGCACATTCATGATGTTGGAAGGTATCATCTTTTAATCAAAGGATACAATGATTTCAGGAAATCCGCCACTGCTCAAAAAAATAATTGCCAAAATTAAGGCTGACGGGCCCCTTTCGTTTAAAACCTTTATGGAAATGGCCCTTTACGATCCGGAGGGGGGGTATTATTCGTCGTCCAGGGAGCCATTTGGCGTGAAAGGAGATTTCTATACCAGTCCCGGCGTCCATCCCTTATTTGGCAGGATGCTCGCCCGGCAAATTGCGGAAATGGCAGAAGCCTTTCAGGATTCTTCCCATTTTGATCTCGTAGAGATCGGTTCCGGAAACGGGAGCCTTGCGCTCCAGATTTTTGAAACCCTCCGGGAGGACCATCCGGGTATTTTTAAAAAATTGTTCTACTATCTGGTGGAGGCCTCTCCCTCGATGATCCAGAGACAAAAAGAGGCTTTTCAGAGGTTTCCTGAATTTCTAAAAAAATCAAAATGGGTCGCTTTGTTAAAAGAGCTTCCTAAGGTGGAAGGGTGTATTTTTTCAAATGAACTCGTTGATGCGTTTCCGGTTTATCGGGTGGTTTGGAGGAATGGAAAACTTCTCGAAATCCATGTCGATTTTAAAGCGAAGCAACTTGTCGAAGTTCTTTTACCCCCTTCTCTACCTGAAATTGAACGTTATTTCGATTCTTTTAATGTCCATTGGATTGACGGGCAGGAGGCCGAGGTTAATTTAAATGCCATTATTTGGGTTTCGGACGTAGCGGATATTTTAAAAAGAGGCTTTGTTCTGACCATTGACTACGGCGACCTGGCAGAGGGCCTCTATTCGGTTAAAAGGAAAAGAGGGACGTTCTTATGTTATCGGAACCATCAAACCCAATCTGATCCGTATCAATGGGTGGGAGAGCAGGATATGACCTCTCACGTTAATTTTTCAATGCTTCAAAATCAGGGAATGAAAGAGAACCTTTTTCCCCTGGGGTACACCGATCAGTCCCATTTTTTAATCGGCCTTGGAATCATCGATGAGATGGAGCGTTTTGTTCAAACGGTTGACGATCCGATAAAGGACCTTTCCTTTCGAGCCATGAAACATTTAATTCATCCGGAGGGCCTGGGACCTGTTTTTAAAGTTCTTATTCAGCAGAAAGGGATGGGGTCTCTGGAACTAAAAGGTCTCAAATTCTATAGAAAATAGAGGTAAAAACAAAACTCTTGACATTATAGAAGCGTTCCATTAGGATTTTTTTCTGTCTCTAAAATTGGGAACTTTTTTAGTGAAGAAACTGGCTTTGCCAGTGACGGACTTGGGAATGGTCGTAGTTAGACCGGGCAGAACAAGGGGTTCGGGGGCATTGAGAGCGAATTTCTCGAAGACCCCTGAAATAAGAGTAGGTGGGTTATAAAATGCAGGCTGAAAGTTTTTTGCCCGATCATTATTTGCCTATTTTAATATTTGTGTTTGTGGCCATTGCTTTTGGAGGCGTCAGCCTGTTGGCCGGAAAGCTGGTACGCCCCAGCAAGCCCTATAAAGAAAAACTCCTTCCTTATGAAAGCGGTTCCGAACCTTTTTCAGACGCGAGAAAATCCTTTCCTTTCCGTTATTATGTGATCGCTATGTTGTTTGTCATTTTCGACGTCGAAACCATTTTCTTTTTCCCCTGGGCGGTTGTTTTTAAGAAAACTGGGTTTTATACGTTAATTGAAATGATTGTTTTTGTGCTTATTTTGCTGGTCGGGTATTTTTATGCCTGGAAAAAAGGAGCCCTGGAATGGGATTGATGGATCTGCAGTTTGAAACAAATATTATTACGACCTCGCTGGACTCCGTCGTGAACTGGGCCAGAAAGTCTGCTCTATGGCCCATGACCTTTGGATTAGCCTGTTGCGCAATCGAAATGATCGCGTCAGTCTCTTCCCGGTATGATCTTGACCGTTTTGGGGCGGGTGTCTTCAGAGCTTCCCCCCGCCAGTCCGATTTAATGATCGTCGCCGGAACCGTTTGTCGAAAAATGGCCCCTGTAATTCGTAGAATTTACGATCAAATGCCGGAGCCCCGCTATGTCATCTCAATGGGTTCATGCGCCACATCAGGGAATATTTATAATAGTTACAGTGTGGTGCAAGGCGTCGATCAAATTATTCCTGTGGATGTTTATGTTCCCGGGTGCCCTCCAAGGCCGGAGGCTCTTTTCGACGGGATCTTGAAATTACAGGAAAAGATCATGAAGGAAAAAGTTTTCACCAAATAAGCCTTCCCGCGCGAAATAATAAGAAAAAGGTCAAGCTTGCATCCAGATCCTCAGAAAATTAAAGAAGCGTTTCCTCAAATTGTCCAGGAGGCCCAAATTGGGCTCGGGGAACTCACCCTCTTTATTGTAAAAGAAGGAATCGTCTCCTTATGCCGGTATTTGCATGATGATTCTGAAATGCAATTTAATCATATCACCGATATCTGTTCCCTTGATTTTCCGGAAGATGAGGAGAGGTTTGAAGTCGTTTACCATTTTTACTCCATTCCTAAAAACCATCGGATTCGGGTGAAAACCAGAGTTTCTGAGGAAGAGTGTTCCCTCGATTCGATTACCTCCATATGGAAAGGGGCCAACTTCATGGAACGGGAAGTTTACGATATGATGGGAATCCGTTTTGAACACCACCCTGATTTAAGAAGAATTATGATGCCGGAGGATTTTGAAGGCCATCCTCTCCGGAAAGATTTTCCAACGGAGGGGAGAGGGTGGAGGAACACATTCGAGTTCCTCCCCAATAACAGTTAGTTTAAACGGGAAACCATGATTAATAAGGGCGATAACATAACCAAAGACGTGGCGATTGGCGGGAAGCAGATTGAAGCTCCCCATGAAACCAAACCCGTCCTCCGCCGTGAAGAGTTTCTCTTAAACATGGGACCCCAACATCCCAGCACCCATGGCGTGCTTCGGGTGGTTCTGGATCTTGAAGGTGAAAGAATTGTCAAAGCCACGCCAGATTTGGGTTATCTCCATCGCGGCGTTGAAAAACTTTGTGAACTGGAAACCTATAACCAGATTATCCCTATGACCGATCGTCTCGACTATGTCTGTTCGATGACGAACAATTATGCCTTTGTCCGGGCGGTTGAAAAGCTTTTACAGCTCCAGATTCCGGAACGGGCAGAATATATCCGGACCCTGGTTGCGGAAATGATGCGGATTTCGGGCCATTTGTTTTGGCTTGGAACCCAGGCGCTCGATGTCGGCGCCATGACGGTGTTTTTCTTCACCTTCCGTGAGCGGGAAGAAATCCTGGATATGTTTGAAGAGCTTTGCGGCGCTCGTTTAACGATGACTTACTACCGGATTGGAGGGATCGACCGCGATTTAACCCCAAAAATTATTGACCGGTTGAAAAAATTCATCAAAGAGTTTCCTAAAAAAATAAAAGAATACAATACCCTTTTAGAACATAATCGAATCTGGATTTCCCGCACAAAGGATGTTGCCGTGATTTCCGGTGAAGACGCCATTAATTTCGGTTTGACCGGACCTCCCTTGCGAGGGTCGGGGGTCAATTACGATATCCGGAAGGCTGAGCCTTATGGGGTCTATGACAGGCTGGATTGGGAAGTTCCGTTAGGGAAAAACGGCGATACCTACGACCGGTATTGGATTAGAATTCTGGAAATGATTCAATCGGCTCGAATGATTGAACAATGTCTTGAAAAACTTCCGTCAGGTCCGATTCTAGCCAGCAGTCCGATGGTGACTCTCCCGAAAAAAAATCTGGTCATGTCCGATATGGAAAGTTTAATTCATCACTTTCTGGTGGCTTCTAAAGGATTTGATGCGCCGAAAGGGGAGGTTTATTGCGGAACGGAAGTTCCAAAAGGGGAATTAGGCTTCTATATTTATAGCACCGGAGGGAACCGGCCCTATCGACTCAAAATTCGTCCCCCTTCCTTTATCCATATGGGGGCGTTTGATTACATGGCCAGGGGATATATGATCTCGGATATTATTACGATTTTTGGAACGTATGATATCGTCATGGGAGAATGCGACAGATGATCCTGGATGCTGATAACAGGTTATCTACCGCGTTGTCACTGCGAATCCGCATCCTCACGTACTTCTCTGTACGCTCCGGTGCATCTTCTTGTTCCGCCTCGTATATAACCTGTTCTAAGCATCCAGGTTTTTTGAAGGGGAAACTATGATATCGGAAACCAGCCGGAATCAAATTGTGGAAATTATGGGTCATTATCCTCCGGAACAAAAACGGTCCGCGCTTCTTCCAGCGCTCAATATCGCCCAAAAAGAGAACCAGGGACATTTAACCGAAGACCTTATGAAAGAAGTTGCGGATATCCTGGAAATTACGCCATTACAGGTATATGAAGCGGCCACTTTTTACACGATGTATAACCTGAAACCGATCGGTAAATATCATATTCAGGTCTGCAGAACGCTTCCCTGTGCTTTAATGGGGGCGGAAAAGCTTGTCAGTTATTTGGAAGAAAAACTCGGCGTCGAATCGGGAGAAACCACGCCAGATCGACTTTTTACGCTTGCTGAAGTGGAATGTCTGGCTTCATGCGGGACAGCGCCGATGATGCAGATTAACGACGATTATTACGAAAATTTGAACAAAAATAAGGTAGACCAGATATTAGACGATTTAAGGCAAAAGGCAAAATAGATGGAACGCATTCTGTTTAAGAACATGTCTTCACCTGGCTATACCCCCGAAATCGCCTCTTATTTAAAGGCGGGGGGATATCAAGCCCTTGAAAAGGTTTTTTCGGAAAAAATAACTCCCGATCAACTGGTGGAAACCGTCAAAAAATCAGGACTAAGGGGCCGCGGGGGCGCCGGTTTTCCCACGGGAACAAAATGGAGTTTTATTCCTAAAAACCCGGCTCTGACCAAATATCTTTGTGTGAATGCCGACGAAGGTGAACCCGGAACTTTTAAAGACAGGCAGCTCATGGAGCGGGATCCCCATCAAATGTTAGAAGGGATCATTATTTCCTGTTATGCCATCGGAGCCCATACCGCTTATATTTATGTTCGGGGAGAGTTGGTTTATGCCATGAAGGTCCTTGAACAGGCCATTAAAGAAGCGCGGCAAAAAGGGTTTATTGGAAAAAATATTTTAAATAGCGGGTTTGATCTGGACATTTATGTCCATCCTGGAGCCGGCGCCTACATTTGCGGAGAAGAGACCGCTCTCCTGGAGTCCCTTGAAGGAAAAAGAGGAAAACCCCGGTTTAAACCCCCCTTTCCCGCCAATTACGGGTTATATGGCAAGCCGACGGTCGTCAATAATGTTGAAACGCTCAGCAATATTCCTCAAATCGTGATTCGGGGAGGAGAATGGTTTGCCGGAATTGGCGTCGGCAAAAGCACGGGAACCCGTTTATTTTCTTTGAGCGGCCATGTCAAAAAACCCGGGAATTACGAAGTTCCGATGGGAACGACCTTCCGGGAACTGATCTTTGATCTGGGCGGGGGAATTTTAAACGACAAAAAGTTAAAAGCAATTATCCCGGGAGGCGCTTCCGCGTCTGTTTTTACGGAAAAGCACCTTGATGTAAAACTCGATTTTGAAGCGGTTGCTCAGGCGGGGTCGATGCTGGGTTCGGGCGCCGTAACCGTGATGGATGAAGAGACCTGCATGGTCTGGGCGACGCTGAATTTAATGCATTTTTTCTCCCATGAATCGTGCGGCAAATGCACCCCCTGTCGGGAAGGAGCGCCCTGGTTGTATAAAGTCATCCATCGGATTGAGCATGGAGAAGGAAAAATGGAAGACCTCGATCTTTTGGTCGACCTTTGTGGAAATATCGCCGGCAAAACGGTTTGTGCTTTTGGCGAAGCTGAAGTGGCTCCTATTTTGGGAACGTTAAAGTACTTCAAACAGGAATATGAATATCACATTCGTGAAAAAAAATGTCCGGTCAATCATTCCGAGAGACTGGCAACAATCGGATTCCCATGACGACAAACCCGCAAACTAAAAAAATGGTTTCCTTAAAAATTAACGGGCAGGATCTTCAGGTGGAGGAAGGAACTTACCTGATTGCCGCCGCAAAAAAATTAGGAATTGAAGTCCCTCATTTTTGTTATCATCCCCAGCTTGATCCCGATGCCAACTGCCGGATGTGCCTCGTTGAAATCGAAAAAAACCCGAAGCTTCAGACCTCCTGCAGTATGCCGGTGGCCGAAGGGATGGTGGTTCAAACCCATTCTCCCAATGTGATTAAGGCGAGAAACGGCGTCATTGAATTTATTCTTTCCAACCATCCGCTTGATTGTCCGATCTGCGACAAAGGGGGTGAGTGTCATCTCCAGGATTTAAGCCATGAATACAGCAAACAAGGCCGTTTTACGGAAGAAAAAAGAGTTTTTAATAAAGAATATTTCGGCGGTTTTATTGAAAAAGAGATGAACCGTTGCGTCTCCTGCCTCCGGTGCGTCCGGTATTGCGATGAAGTCATGGAGGTAAAAGCCCTGGGTTCGGTGGAACGAGGG
The DNA here is from genome assembly GCA_016178585.1 of Nitrospirota bacterium. NCBI lineage: Bacteria > Pseudomonadati > Nitrospirota > Nitrospirota bacterium. Next base: position 9,420 of record JACOTA010000004.1, on the reverse strand, counting down.
GTAAAATCGGAAATTTCAACCTTTGGCCGGCAGGAACTTGATTGTGTCTTTTGCGGGGGATGCGTTCAGATTTGTCCCGTGGGTGCCCTCACCAACCGTTTTTCAATGTATCAATTCCGTCCCTGGGAACTAAAAAAAACAGAAAGCATTTGTCAGCACTGCGCGGACGGCTGCCAGATTACCCTCGAAACGTTTGACAACGTGGTCATGCGTGTTACTTCCGAGTGGGGGGTCGGGCGGAACGAAGGGAACCTCTGCGCCAAAGGGTTTTATGGATACCATTATCTGAATCATAAGGAGAGGCTGACCGCGCCTTTGATTAAAGTTGAAAAGAAATTAGTCAGCGTTTTGTGGGATGAAGCCCTTGATCTGACGGTCCAGAAAATAAATGAAATAAAATCCCGCTACGGCGGTCAGGCCATCGCCGGGCTGATTTCGGCCCGCTGTACCAATGAAGAGGCCTATCTTTTCCAAAAATGGATGCGGTTGGGCATCGGGACGCCCCATATCGACAGCACCGTCCGATACGGCCATATGAATACCGTCATGGCTTTTAAGGAAGCGTTTGGATTCAACCGAATGCTGAATTCGTATGAAGAGCTGGCCCAGGCCAGGGTGATTCTGTTAATCGGGACGGATATGAGTGAAACCAACCCTGTTTCAGCTCTCTACGTAAAAAAAGCGGTGAGAAAGGGCGGTGCGAAAATGATCGTCGTCGACCCCGTTAAAACCAATATGGCCAAACTCGCTTCCGATCATCTTCAGGCTCGCCCTGGCTCCGAAGGAATGGTCATCCTGGGACTCATTAAAGCTATTTTACAGGTTGAGGGAAACCCTTACGCCGCGCATTCTTATGGTCGTCAGTTAAAAGAGGCCACAGACCCCGTGTCTTTCAAGAAAATTGAGGAAATCACCGGAATCCGCGAAACCGTGTATAAAAAAGCAGGCAGTTTGTTGTATCAGACTCAGCCAGGTGTCATTGTTTTCGGCCCGGGCGTGACCTCAGCGAAAAATGGTTATCAAAATGTCAAAAACATGATTGATCTTGCCTGGGTGTCTGGCAAATTAGACCAGCCGGGTTCCGGGTTGAACCCGCTCTGTTATGAAAATAATGAGCAAGGGGTAGTTGAAATGGGGGGTGTCCCTGAATTTCTCCCCGGCTTAATGGAGGTCAATGACCCTTCTGCTCAAAAACGTTATTCCGGTCTATGGCATGGGACCCCGGTTTTTCAAAAGGGCGCCACGCTCCCGGAAATGATTAAAAAAATCAATCGCGGTGAAATAAAAATGCTTTACATCGTCGGTGAAAACCCGATCGACAGCCTTCCGGCGTCTTTAAACGCCCGGGAAGCATTTTCAAAACTTGAATTTTTGGTCTGTCAGGATCTCTTTATGAATTCAACCATGGCGATGGCCGATGTGGTCTTTCCGGCCTGTAGTTTCGTGGAAAAAGAGGGAAGCTATACGAATATGGAAGGCCGTGCCCAGAGAATCCGGAAGGCCCTTAAGCCGGCCGGAGAAAGCCTTTCAGACTGGGAAATTTTTTCAACCGTTTCCACGCGGTCGGGATTCCCCCTGGTATATGAAAATGTCAATGCCATCCGGAAAGAAATTAAAAAAGCGATTCCTGATTATTACCGCGCCCTTCCTGTCGGGCCGGAACAAAGGCAGTTAATTGAAACAAGAAAAAAGAGTTATTTTGAAGAAACGGCTGGCTTAACCTTGAAAGAGCGTTATCAGATGGAAGAGCCGGCTTCTGCTTCCCCGGAACAGTGGGCCCTGTTGATCCGGCCGGTTCTTTATCATTCGGGAAAGCTTTCACGCCATGCGGATGGGTTGATGAAACTTTATCCTGACGGGTCGTTGATCATGAACCCTGCCGATGGAAAAAAGATAGGGGTGCAGGCGGGAGAGAGGGTTCGTGTAAAATCGGAATTGGGTCAAATGGAAGTGAGGGTTAAATTTGATCCCGCCTATCCCCCCGGCCTGGCCTTTTATCCTCAGCATTTATCAGATCCGAATCTAAGGGATTTAATTCAATGCCAGGTCGACCCTGAAACCGATGTCCCTTATTTCAAACTGGGTCATGTAGAGATCGAAAAAAGATGATGGTTAAAAACAGCGAACAACGTGAGCGAGAGAGGGAGGCTCCATCTGGCTTTGCCAGTGGAGGGGGCGACGTGAGCCCCTTAGGATAGATGGCTGAGACTTTCATACACCTTGCGGTGATTTTACTTCAGATTGTTGTGGTTCTTGCCGTTGTTCTGGGTCATGTGGCCTATCTGACGTATGCCGAGCGAAAAATCTTAAGTTTCATGCAGGACCGTCTCGGACCTATGGAGGTGGGACCGCATGGCCTTCTCCAGCCGATTGCAGACGGCCTGAAGCTTTTTTTTAAGGAAGATATCGTTCCCGCCGGAGCCAACAAATTTATTTTCAGCATCGCCCCGATTATTTCGCTCGTTCCCGCCCTGATCGGGTTTGCGATTATCCCTTTTAATGAATCCCCAACCGGTCCCGCCGGGATAATTCATCCTTATATCACCGATATCAATATTGGCGTCTTGTATATTCTTGCCTTTAGTTCAGTCGGCGCTTACGGAATTTTGTTGGGAGGTTGGGCGTCCAACAGCAAATACGCTCTTCTGGGAGGGTTACGGTCGGCGGCTCAGGTCATTAGTTATGAACTTACCATGGGTCTTTCCATCGTGGGTGTCATTTTAATGGCCCAATCTTTGAGCATGGTGGAGATTACCCTTGCGCAGAAAGATCACTGGTTTATTCTTTTTCAGCCCGTCGCTTTTGTTCTTTATATTATTTCCGGGCTGGCCGAAACAAACCGGCTGCCCTTTGATTTGCCGGAAGCGGAAAGCGAGCTCGTGGCGGGATGGTTCACCGAATATAGTGGAATGAGATTCGCCTTTTATTTCCTGGCAGAATATGCCAACATGATCATTGTTTCAAGCATTGGCGCAGTCCTGTTTCTTGGCGGTTGGCAGGCGCCCTTTCACTTCCTCGAAGTGATCTCGCCTTTTAAATTTATTTCACCGTTTATATGGTTTATTTTAAAAGTTTATTTCATCCTTTTTTTCTTTATCTGGTTAAGGGGAACGGTTCCAAGGCTTCGTTATGATCAGCTCATGAAATTGGGCTGGAAAATCATGCTCCCGATCGCGTTTATCAACGTGGCCGTTACAGCCCTGGTCGTTTATTGGGTTAATTAAACTATTTCCTGCTCAACTTGTCATTGCGAGGAGAAAACGACGAAGCAATCCAGAAAAACGAGATTGCCGCGCCCTTTGGGCTCGCAATGACACAATTATGAAGAGATAAGACTATGATCAAAAAATTTTTGCATCAAATCATGTTTATCGAAATTCTTCAGGGAATGGTTCTGACCCTGAAACACTTGATCATCAAAAGGCCGATTACGTTCCAATATCCCCATGAAAAAAGAGAGTTGCCGGATGGTTATCGCGGAATCCTCGTTCAACTTCGTTATGATGATGGAACGGAAAAATGCGTCGGGTGCTCCCTTTGTGAAGCCGCCTGTCCTTCCCGCTGTATTAAGGTGATTAGCGATGAAGTCGATGGAAACCCTTTACAGCGATATGCCAAGGAATATATTTTTGACCTGTCCAAATGCGTCTTTTGCGCTTTTTGTGTCGCCGCCTGCCCGGTGGATGCCCTTGCAATGTCGAAATTTTACGAATTTTCGACCACCAACAAAAGAGACCTGATTTTAAATAAAGAAAAAATGCTGGAAATGGGGGACAAAGCGTTCCCTGTCCGCCAAAAAAGATTTGTGCCGGATAAAAAATATCTCAATATCTTTAATTTGGGTAAAAAGAATTTTCCTCCTGTCCATCAAAAATCATAAAGATAAAGATGGATGGTCTCGTAAAAAGTCGTCATTCCCGCGAAAGCGGGAATTTAGGGAGAGCATAATTAAAAAGGAAAGAATCGCATGACGCTTGTCTTTTTTAGCTATTTTGCCGCCGTGATCATTATTTCCGGGATCTTAGTGATTTCGCTTTCTAATCCCGTTTATTCTGTTTTAAACCTTTTGGTGATGTTTTTTCACGTCGCGGGAATTTACATTCTCCTCAATGCTGAATTTATCGCCGCGGTCCAGATTATCGTCTATGCCGGCGCTATCCTCGTCTTATATCTTTTTGTCGTGATGTTGCTTAATCTTTCCGGAAAAGAAAAATCGCATACCCCTCAGGTCCTTGTCGGATCTTTTATCGGGCTTGCCCTTTTCGTTGAGGTCGTTGTTTTTTTTAACCGGTCCAGTTTTTCCGGGACTGCCGGTTCAGATACCGTCGAAAAAATTCAAACCATTGGAAATACCCGGGCAATAGGGGAATCTCTATTTACGACCTATTTATGGCCATTTGAAATTGCCTCTCTCGTCCTATTGGCAGCGATGATTGGGGCCATCGTGCTCTCTAAAAATGGAATACTAAGAGACCAGTGGAGCGAGAAAAAGGAGTAAAGTGTGAAATGGTACCTTTAAGTTACTACATCATCTTATCATCGATTCTCTTCATGCTCGGCGTCGCCGGTGTTTTGATCCGGCGTAATATCGTGACGATCCTCCTTTCCATTGAAATGATGCTCAATGCCACCAACATTAACTTTGTGGCGTTTTCTCATTATCTCCATAATATTACCGGCCAGGTTTTCGTATTTTTCGTTCTGTCCGTCGCCGCGGCGGAAGTGGTGATCGGTCTGGCCATCATCATCGCGCTCTATAAAAACCATAAGACCCTTAATGTTGACCAGATTAACCTGATGAAATGGTAAAATGAACCTCTATACGCTCATTCCCTTGTTCCCCTTCCTGGCCTTTTTGTTCATCGGTCTGTTTGAAAAGCAGATGAACGGAAAAAGTCATTGGATTGCTGTTCCGGCGGTCATTGCCTCCTTTTTCTTTTCGGTCAAACTCTTTCTTGAAATTTATCCGGACAAAGAAATCTACATCACCTGGTATCAGTGGATTTCTTCAGGAACTTTTAACGTTTCCATTGGGATGCAGGCGGATGCCCTGACCGCGGCCATGCTCCTTTTGGTGACCACGGTCAGCTCTTTGGTGCACCTCTATACCGTTGGGTATATGCACGGGGACCGGGGCTATGACCGGTTTTTTGCCTATATCGCCTTGTTTACTTTTTCAATGATCATGCTCGTCATGGCAAATAACTTCCTTCAATTGTATGTCTTTTGGGAGGCGGTCGGGCTTTGTTCCTATCTTTTGATTGCCCATTGGTATGAAAAAGAAACCGCCTATAAGGCGGCGACCAAAGCGTTTGTCGTCAATCGTGTGGGTGATTTTGGATTTGGCGTTGGGATCCTTTTGATCTTTTCCCTTTTTGGTTCACTCGACTATAAAACGGTCTTTTCCCGTTTAAACGAGCAGGCGGGTCAAACCATGAACCTCCTGGGGTGGATGGGCAGTGTTTGGAATGTGGATGTCCTGACCTTAATCGCCGTTCTCTTGTTTATCGGCGCTATGGGAAAATCGGCTCAGTTTCCGCTCCACACCTGGCTGCCGGACGCCATGGAAGGTCCCACCCCGATATCGGCGTTAATTCATGCGGCAACGATGGTTACCGCGGGCGTCTTTATGGTCGCAAGAATGCACCCGATTTATAATCTTTCCCCGGATGCGCAACATTTTATCATGATCATCGGGGCCGTCACCGCTTTTATGGCGGCCTATATTGCCTTGACTCAAAATGATATTAAAAGAATCGTGGCGTATTCAACCCTCAGCCAGCTGGGCTATATGATGCTTGCCTGCGGCGCGGGGGCTTACACCGCTGGGATTTTCCATTTACTGACCCATGGCGCTTTTAAGGCCCTTCTATTTTTAGGGTGCGGAAGCGTCATTCACGCCATGGCAGGAGAACAGGACTTAAGAAAAATGGGGGGGTTAAAGCCCTATATGCCGGTAACCTACTGGACCTTTCTCATGGGAGCGATTGCCCTTTCCGGGATTCCTCCTTTTTCAGGATTCTTCAGTAAAGATGAAATTTTGTGGCAGGTTTTTAACGCCGGTTTCGGAGGGGGGGTCTTTTGGGGGGTTGGCACCCTGATCGCCTTTATGACCGCTTTTTATACCTTCCGGTTGATTTTTTCCGTCTTTCATGGCCCTTACAGGGGCGATCCGGAGGTGAAGCATCACCTCCATGAGTCTCCCTGGACGATTACGCTCCCCTTAATTGTTTTAGCCGTTTTATCGGTTTCGGTCGGGTGGGTTGGAATTCCCCTTGAAGGAATGAATTTAATCGAACCCTTTCTGGGGCATGTTCTTGGCGAGCCTGCCAGGGAAATGGCGCTGGACTTACAGCCGTTCCTGGTCGGCATTGCGATGACCATGGGTTTAGCGGGGATTGCCCTGGCCTATGTCTTTTACGTGAAGAGCGTCGCCCTTCCTCAAAGGATTTCAACCTCGATGAAGGGGTTATACACGCTTTCGTTAAATAAATTTTATATTGACGAAATTTATGACAGGCTTTTTGTCCGGTCTTCTATCGCGTTTGCGAAGTCGCTCTGGAAAGGGTTTGATGTTTTAATCGTTGATGGCCTGGTTAACGGTGTCGCAAAATCGCTCCAAAACTGGGGGAAACAGATGCGCTACCTTCAGTCGGGCCAGCTTCAACATTATGCCCTGGTCATGGCCATGGGGGTTTTTATAATCGTCAGTATTTATTTGTTTTTGTAGCAGGCTGCGGAAACACGCCTGGGTGTGTCATTGCGAGGAGCCAAAAGCGACGAAGCAATCTTGGATTGCCACGCTCCCGTTGGTCGTATGCAATGACAGACAACGAGATTAAATACGTTTGTATTAATATGAGCACTTAAAGGGATAAAAAACGGCAAATGGAAGAAATTATTTATAATTCATCGGGAATTTCAATCTTAAGCTGGGTGGTCTTTTTCCCGCTCCTTGGCGTTCTATTCATTTTATTTATTAAAAATGAATACCTTGTCCGTTCCCTTGCCCTTGGAACCAGTCTCGTGGATCTGGTCCTGTCGATTCCAATTTTGATCCACTTTGATGCCTCTACTTATCGAATGCAGCTGGGTGAGACTCACCCGTGGATTCCCCAATTTCATATCAATTATACTCTGGGTGTTGACGGGATAAGCATCTGGCTGATTTTACTGACGACCTTGCTAACGCCAATCTGCATTCTCTGTTCCTGGCACGCGGTTGAAAAAAGAGTCAAAGAGTTCATGATCAGCATCCTTTTTATGGAAACGGCCATGCTGGGCGTCTTTATGGCGCTCGATTTTGTCCTGTTTTATGTCTTCTGGGAAGCGATGCTGATCCCAATGTATTTGATTATCGGGGTCTGGGGCGGTCCGAACCGGCTTTATGCCGCGATCAAATTTTTCCTCTATACCCTGGCCGGAAGCCTCCTTCTTTTAATCGCTATTATTGCCTTATATTTTATCGGCGGAGAGACGTTTGATATCCTGGCTTTAATGCACGGTCATTATAGTTCCGCCGTTCAGTTCTGGATTTTCTGGGCTTTTTTCCTGGCCTTTGCGATTAAGGTCCCGATGTTTCCTTTTCACACCTGGCTGCCGGACGCCCATGTCGAAGCCCCCACCGCCGGGAGCGTCATTCTTGCGTCGGTTTTGCTGAAAATGGGAACCTATGGGTTTTTAAGGTTTTGCCTTCCCCTTGCTCCGGGTGCGTCCCATGCCTACACGCCCGCCATTTTCATTCTTTCGGCCTTCGCCATCCTTTACGGAGCCTTTATGGCAATGGCCCAAACCGATTTAAAAAAATTGATTGCCTATTCCAGCGTCAGTCATATGGGTTTTGTCACACTGGGCATTTTTGCGATGAATATCCAGGGGGTTGAAGGAGCCATCCTTCAAATGATCAATCATGGCATTACGACCGGCGCGCTTTTTCTTTGCGTGGGAATGATCTACGACCGGACGCATTCCAGGCTCATTTCCGATTATGGGGGAATTGCCAAAAATATGCCCGTTTATGCGACGATGCTCGTCATTTTTTCTCTTTCGTCGCTCGGCTTGCCGGGAACCAACAGTTTTATCGGAGAGTTTCTTGTTTTGGTCGGGAGCTTTTTGTCGAATAAGCTCATCGGGGTGATTGCCACCTTCGGAATAATCTGGGCCGCGGTTTATATGCTCTGGATGCTTCAAAGGGTCCTTTTTGGAAATATTACGAAAGAAAGCAATTCCCTTCTTCCGGATATCACCTTAAGGGAACTTTCAACTCTGGTTCCCCTGCTCATTCTCGTTTTTTATATTGGTGTCTACCCGAATCCTTTTCTAAATATGATGCACGCGTCCGTCAATCATCTGTTGGAGCAGGTCAGTGTGCAGTCTGCTTATGCTTTTTCCTGGAAGGAATTAATCCACTCCCTGTTTCATCTATCGTAAGTGAGGATCTGGCTTTGCCAGTCCGAACGGGGGGTTCGGGGGCATCGGTTTTCTTACTGAAGTAACCTCCGTTGAAGAACTTCCTGCAAATCGCGTCGTCCATCAAAAATCGCAAAGACAAAGACTCTTTTGTCAATGATGAAGTAAAGAATGCGATAGGGTTTAAAGAAAATTTCCCGATATTCATAAATGCCAATCTCTTTTAGTTCAGGGACAATTCGTCCCCGCCTTGGGATAGTTTTCAGACCGAGAACGATTTTTTTAATCTGTTTGTAAATCTGATCCGCGCGTTCTGAAGAGTCGTGAATTTCAATGTATTCGACGATATTATCGAGGTCGTTCATTGCGTCAAATGTGACAAATACCTGCCCGTCAGGCATAACGTTTTTTTCTCTTTTCAATTATCTTGAATGCTTCGGTGGCAGATTTGACATTTTTGCGTTCGACCGATTTTCGCCCCAGTGCGACAATTTTTAACAGGTCTAGAGACTCTTTCATGTTTTGATATGATTCGATATCCTGAATTACCATTTTGCCCTCGCCGTTATGGGTAATAATCATCGGGCGGTGGGTTTTGGACACGGTAGATAAAATATCGGCCGCGTTCGTTTTCATGTATGTTACCGGTTTGATTGTTTCCTTTAAATTCATAGGTGACCTCCTTCGGACTAAATTATGGCCTTTATTTGGTGAAAAGTCAACAAATGCTCATGTTTGAATAGGTCTATTAACACAGTCTCATAAAACTTTGTCGCCAGGTTTTCAGGATAACTAAAATGAAAATTATCGTAAAAATGAAGTAAACTTTTTGGGAAAACCTTGTCTAATGCCAATAAATGTAAAAAAATGAGTAACTACTCAGGAGTGTCAGGGAGGAAAAAGCATTTCAGGCAAGTACGGTTGACCTGTCAGGGACTGGGAAATGGATTGCAAGAGGTTCCAGCCGTTTTTACGAGCTGTGGATAGGTAGCTTCTGATGCGGGCAAAGTT
>JACOTA010000003.1 GCA_016178585.1 Nitrospirota bacterium | reverse complement strand
GTCTTTTCAACATTAAACGACAGGACACAATTCGAATGAAGAAGCGCCACCTCTTTTTCAACCTCGATTCCTGACCCATCGCTTCCGCAGGAGATGGCCCCCTCTCCCATGGCATGGTAAATGATTGGAGCTTGAAATCCGGATTTTAAATTGAATTGATTTTTCCGGCTTTCTGCCAGATCGACCATGGTCTCTTTAATCAGGTTGATATAAAGATCATAGTAAGGGTCCTCTCCTTCAATATCTCCTTTGCCGGTCAAACTTTTCGTATAGAAATAGCTATGCTCGATGTCCCCCCCTCCGGTAATAAATCTAAAGGGATCTTCCTGAAGACCTTTTTTATGCGCCACTGTTGCCTGGCGGAACTGTTTAGCCACCAAACTATTTTCCAGAAGATCTTTGATCGATCTCTCAAGGGCATTCCCCAGATCCAGCTTTGAAGTGTTGGCAAACGAAGCGGAGGGATAGAGGTGTCCATCGGAATAAAGACAAAGGCTTTCCCAGCAGGCATTCCCAAGATCAAATTTAACACCCGGAAGACTATTGACTCGAAATTTAAACGACTCCACCTGGTCAAACAATAGACCCTCTTCGCGGCTTCGCTTTTTAACTTCCCGGACCAATTGAAACAGCTCTTTTGAAGAAGGAAACCCGTTTGTGTCGTTTTCGAGAATACGGCCCCTCCGGTGAAGCCACATCAAGTGAACCGATTTAGATCCGATCTGGCGGGCCAGGGAAGGAAGCTCGACCAGGTCGCGGATATTCTCCTTCGTTACAACGGAGGTGATGGAGGTTTCAAAACCAAGGTCGCAGGCTCTCCTCGCCCCTTCTAATATCTTGTCAAACGTCCCTTCTCCCCGGATCGGATCGTTGATTTCTTTCCGGGTTCCGTCAAGACTGATTTGAAGTTTTACTCGTTCCCGGTTTAAGGTTTTTAATTCTTCCTGCCTTTGACCGGAAAAAAGGGTGGCATTGGTTAAAATAATTAATTCCCGGTTTTTAACCTCGGTCACATACCGGATCAGGTCAAAGATGTCTTTCCGGGCAAAAGGCTCTCCCCCGGTAAAATAAAACCTTAAAACCCCTAAATCTACCGCTTCATCAATCACCTGTTTGATCTTTTCACTGGATAAGCCCGGATCCCCTTCCGGAGAAGAGGAGACCAGACAATGGGTGCAGGTTAAATTGCAGGAGTTATTCGTATGGATCCAAAATTCTTTCAGACCCGGTTTCTTTAAAAAATATTCCCGGCCGGGATAATCAGCGGGAACAACGGGACGGGTTCCGATCATCCCTCTTCTTTCCGCGTCCGAAAGAAAGGTATGAACGTGAGACAGCGCCTTTGAGGCTTCAAGCCTATATTCCTGGCCATATATCCTGGAAAGGTCTGACAGGGAATTTTTACCGTTCACCTGAGACAAAATGAAGACTCCCCGATGGTCGGTCGAGACCCAGTTGGGAGTATTTTCGTCAATTAAATAATAAATCCCATTTTTTTCAAATGTTGTGAAGGCCGGGGCAAAGAATATATTTTTTTCGTTGAACAGTTTCATGGATTAAACACCTCCGATATTTAATAAAAATCAGCTTGTTTTGTCTTTTAATACCTGAACCAAATGTTCCAACCGGGGTTCTCCTACAGAAAAAACCTCTCCATCCAAAACAATGGTTGGAAAAATAAAAATCCCCAGAGATTTCGCACGGGACCGATCTTCCTTCTCTGATCGAACGATCATTTTGACCCCCGGCACCTTCCTTACCGCCTCTTTTGCTAACGCCATGGCAGATGAGGCTGAGATACAGCGCGGAGAGAGAAATAGTTCGAGAATAATCATAAACAAGTTTAACCTTATTCTATAATATTAATCTTGAAGAAATGAAAGAAATGAAGAATGGATTCCGTGATTTTCAAGATCCAACTGGAAAATGATAGATTTCCCACCCTGAGTTAAACTGGGCAGCAGGAGTCCCCATCTTTTGAACTGGCTAAATCGCCTGCGATCTCTTTATAAAACGCATAGGCTTTAATCGCCCATTCTTCTCCGGGACACCCCTGCATCGTCATAGCCACATTTAAAAATTCTATGAACTCTTCTCTGGTCGTTCCACGGTCGATGGCCATTTTGACATAAGCCTGAATACAAGGCTCACATCGAATCGCGATTGAAATGCTTAAAGCGGTTAAAAGCTTATATTTTCCGGGTACCTTGCCATCTTCGTACGAGGCTTCTCTTGCTCGCATAATTCCCCCCGTGACTTTAGGGCTAAGTTCCGCATCTCTTCAAAAATAGAATTGTCTTTTACAATTTCCGGGTCTCTCTTTTTCATTTTTTGCTCCTTCGCTGCTTTTAGCGGATTTAAAAACAAGGACTCCCCCAACAGGGCTTAATTCAACTTAAAACAAGGATACGGTATGGTTGGAAGAAAAGATGTAGGCTGGCCTACAATTTTAACAGGCGATGAGAAAAGATTAATCTCGGGATACCGAAGAAATGGGAAAGCTGCCAGCTTTCTCCTTCAGAAGATCCGGCCGGACAACGATAATATGCCGTCCTTCGAAAGCAATCAGACCCTCCTTCTTAAATTCGCCTAAGATGGCACTGACGGTTTCTCTGATCGATCCGATGAGGTTAGCGATTTCCTGATGGGTCACTTTTAAATCGATTTGAATCCCCTCAGGAACAGCCCTCCCGTAATCCTTTGAGAATTGCAACAGCAAGAGAGCCGCTCTTGAATGAACATCCCGAAAGACAAGGTCTTCTACCCGATTTTCTATCTTTTTGAGTCTGAACCCGATCAGTTTGACTAAACGGAGAGAATATTCAGGTTTCCGGTGAATCATTGAGAGAAAATGCTCTTTTTGAATCACACAAAGCTGACTGTCGTCAAGGGCTTCGGCCAAAGTGTCCCGTGGAGAATCCTGAAGCACTTCTAACTCTCCAAAAATATCTCCCGGCTCCAGAAGAGCAAGGGTCACCTCCCGGCCCTCTTCAGAAACCCTTGAAATTTTAACATGGCCTTCTTTTAAAATATATATTTTTTGACTCGGATCCCCCGGAAAAAAAATCGCAGACTTCTTTTTCACTGATTCTTCCACAGTAATCCGATCCAGCTCTTTCATTTCGTCGGAAGACATTTCTTTAAAGAGATTGGTTTTCTGCAGATACCAGATTTTATTTTTTATCATACGGGTTATCGTATGCCCTGCAAACTAAAAAATCAATAATTTTTGCTTTAACCCTTAATAATTCTCGGTATATAGGGATATCGCGATTGTTGAGAGTCAAGCAAGCGGGACCCTCACCCTGTTAAAAAACAAGCAAATATTACCTGCCAATGATAAAGAGCTTTTTATTCAAGGAAAAAGATTGTACATCGTTACATTTATAGTATATACTTTAAAGTGTTTACTATTATAATGTGAGGAAAAATGAAAACGGCAACCGCTAAAGATTTAAGACAAAAAACAGCAGCCGTATTAGAAGAAATCCGTAAAGGACAAAAAGTCACAATTACTTATAGGGGGAAATCCATCGCCATTCTTTCTCCAGTGGCTACAGAGGAAAAAAAGAAAAAAATAGATCCTGTCGGATTTGGAATGTGGCAATCTCGAAAAGATTTGAAGGATGTTGAGAAATGGCTCAAAAATATTCGGAAATCGAGGCACCGGGAGTTATTTTCGATACGGACATCTTAATCTGGTATTTCCGTGGAAATGAGAGAGCGGGGAGTTTTTTAGCAAGAGTTCCTCACCGCGAACGGGCTATTTCGTCCTTAACGATTATGGAATTAATACAGGGATGCCGTAATAAACAAGAGATACGGAATTTAAAATATTTCATCCGGGAAAACGTCGCGAGAACTTTATACCCGAGTGAATCCTGTTGCCATAGAGCAATCAGTCTTCTGGAACAGCATTCGTCTTCTCATGGGCTCAGAATCGTGGATTCGCTGATTGCAGCCTCAGCACTTGAGGAAGGTTATTCTCTGGCCTCCGGTAATTTAAAGCACTACAACATTGTTTCCGGACTCAAACTGATTTCATTTAAACCATAAAAAACAGACCGAGAAAAAGTCCTAATTTTTGAATTGACCTTAATACCAAGAACAGCGATAGACTTCGCACCCACTTATTAATCATGTCATTGCGAGCACCGAAGGGTGCGTGGCAATCTTATCGTAAAGTCTTGAGATTGCTTCACTTTGTTCGCAATGACAGCTTTCTAACTCTGTTCTTGGGATCCAATTCCTTTGTCCCTATCACCATCAAAACATTCAGGATCCTGATTTCCTCTCAGTCTATATATCCGATCCTGCAAGGGGAGAAGGCAAGCCGGCGGTTTTATTCATTTTCCTTCGCCGGAGCAGGTAATCCAGAAGGGCATCAAGGGAAATAGGGCCGGGTCCATGGAGGAAGAGGTACATCAGTAGAATTCCCCAGTAAAAAGCTTCCTTCATGGCCGCCTCTGATAATTGTCCATAGGAGAGCGCGGCGACAATATTGAGCACAAAGAGGGAGGCGGCCCCGAACCTCCCTGCCAGACCGACCGCCAAAAGGAACGACCCGCCCAGTTCAACGGCGGTGGAGAGATAAGCGGCGATCTCCGGCGGCAGGTAAGGAACGTCATAGACCAAAGTGAAGAGCATGACGGTCGACATCCAACTGGAGATTTTAACGATTCCTCCCTTCCAGAAAATCTTCGCCATGTAAAGGCGGACAAACAGGTCAAAGACCGGGATAAGGGATTCCAGATACCGGACACCCATGGAATAAACTGACACCGACCCAAGAACAGAGTTAGAAAGCTGTCATTGCGAACAAAGTGAAGCAATCTCAAGACTTTACGATAAGATTGCCACGCACCCTTCGGTGCTCGCAATGACATGATTAATAAGTGGGTGCGAAGTCTATCGCTGGTCTAGGGTATTGAATCACCGACTGAAAAACCGGACACGATCTGATATTCTAGAAGTTTCGTCAAAAAGAGAGTGAGATCAAACTCCGGATCGGAGTCAACCCCCATCTGATAAACCGATGCCAAATCCTTCCCCAAATAGAGGGCCTCGAGGAGAACGTACTCTCTCTTTGCCAGCGGCATGACCTCGACTTTCTGGAATGGTCTGGTCACTAAAATACCGGTCTCTTCCTCCGGAAGCGGAAGCTCGACAACCTGATCT
>JACOTA010000002.1 GCA_016178585.1 Nitrospirota bacterium | reverse complement strand
GGTATTGGTCCCCATATTGATCACTGATACGGAGTCGGAATATTCATTGGTAATATAGGCTTTCGAAGTAGTGGAGTTGATGGCAACTCCGTAAGGGGCCAAGCCGACGTTAATCGTCGCCGTAACGGTATTGGTCGAGGGAGTGATGACACTGACGGTATTGGAAAAGTGATTCGCCACCATAATCTTGGAAGTGGCCGTATTGATATCTATCCCCAATGGGCCTGAACCGACGGAAATCGTCGTTGAAATGGTATTATTGGTTAAATTAATGACCGAGACGGTGTTGGAGCCGTAGTTGGTGACATAAGCGCTGTTGTTGGCCGCGTTAATGACCACTCCTTCGGGATCGCTTCCGACAGCCAAAGTCGAAATGACACTGTTATTGGAGAGATTTAAGATCGAGACTGTGTCTGATTTGGAGTTGGCGACTACGGCCACATTGGTCGATGAATTGACCGCAATCCCTCTTGGGTTGTTTCCGACCGGAATGGTTGCGGTAACAGTATTGTTGGACAGGGTAATGACGCTGACGGTATCGGACTGTTCGTTGGCGATGTAGGCTTTGTTCGTGCTGTTATTAATAGAGACGCCGTATGGATGAGAGCCGACCGTGACGGAGGTCGTCGAAAAGTTGGTCGCATTGATAATGGTTACCGTATTGGTGTTGTGGTTTGACACCACCCCTTTGTAGGTCGAGGGGTTATAGGCTCCGCCGCGGGGTTCGTTGCCCACCGAAACGGTGATGACTGAGGGGGTTTGGGAATAAACCCTGGAAAGGGTCAAAAAGAGAAGTGCGGGAAGAGCTAATAAAATAAGGACGAAAAGAGCTTTCCTAAATCCAGGATGCTGACGCATGATGACCCTTTCTTCTATTATATTCAGGGACCCGTCCGCTCCGCCTTCGGCAGATGCTCCGATGCCCCCGAACCCCGCGTTACGCTCGGGCTAAGCCAGTTGCTTCACTTATTTTGTTTTTAAAAGTTTAACCAAGAACAGCGATAGACTTCGCACCCACTTATTAATCATGTCATTGCGAGCACCGAAGGGTGCGTGGCAATCTTATCGTAAAGTCTTGAGATTGCTTCACTTTGTTCGCAATGACAGCTTTCTAACTCTGTTCTTGGGTTCGTGTTTTCAGATTCTTAAAATAAAAATAATTGAAAGGTTTATAACAGGGGGGAATAGATAAAGTCAAGGTTAAATTTGTAAACTTTTTGTAATATTCAAATAGTTGAACCCAGATCAGCCGGTCACGGGTTAAAGCCGGTTTTCCATTGCTACAGGGACCTCTCATCCCTCTACCTGTCTAATCTTCCTAAAATCAATCCACAGATCAAACAACCCGAACAAAGCCACCACAGCGCTTAACAAAGGCCAGATCAGCAAAAGAAAATATGAAAAAGCCTGCCAAAAATGCCTGACCTCCTTTTTTTTAAAAAAGTCGGCCACAAGAGCCAGACCCTGGAAAAAATAGAGAAGCATAAACAGGAGAAACAAATTACCTCCAATGATTTTACCTATCGGGAAAGGAAGGATTAGGAGTGCGCATGAAAATATCAACCCCCATACGCAATGGTCGGGCGCAAACCAGGAAGTGAGCGGGCTAAAATGAAGCGCAGGGGTCTCCAGCTTAATTAAAATAAACCGAACGAGAAGATAGTTTAAAAAAATGGTAAAAATTAAAGCGATTAAATACATTCCGGGAAACAAATAAAAAATAACGGTCGTCAGATCATTGAGGGAAGAATTTAAAAATTCGATCGTTTCCTTATCGATTCCAATCTTTTCGTAGTATTGAATGGTTCCCTTTAAATTTTGCTGAATCAGAGAATAAAAAGAAGAAACGGGGTCAACATGGTTTTTAAAAGCCTGAAAAAACCACATTCCGGCGCCTGAAATTAAAGGAGGAATAATTCCCGCCAGCACCACCCGTTCAATCGCTATCCGTCTTCGAATCATTTCCCCGATAATAATGGAAGACAGGATGTAGGTTGAAATCAGGAAAACGGCTTCATGTTTTCCGAGAACCAGAAAAAAACCAACCGCCAGCAACAGGCTAACCGGTATAAAAACCTTCCATTGATAATGGAGATAAAAAAGAACGAGCGGAGTAAAGGAAAAAAGACCGACCGCAAACCCCGTCCAGTTGCGGAAATAAATGGAAGTGGCAAGGAAAAGCATTACAGCCGTAATAAAGCCGATTTCAACCCATGGAGACTTTTTCCCAATAGCCAAGTTTAAAATTCCTCATCAGATGCGGTCGTTAATCCGGCAACAAAGCAACGGCTGAATTTAAACGCGGAAGTTTAAAAACATCCCTGACCCGCAACGGCTCGGGGCCGATTTATCGTTCTTCGGCAAACGCCAACAGGGCAATATTTCTTGCGCGTTTGATGGACAAGGTGAGTTGCCGTTGATGGCCTGAGCAGTTCCCTGAAATTCTCCTTGGAATGATCTTTCCCCGTTCGGTTAAAAAATTCTTTAAAGTCACCAGATCCTTATAATCAAGGTATTCAATTTTATCGGCACAAAACCGGCACATTTTTTTTCTTTGAAATGTCTTTTTTTCAGTTTTGTCTTTTTTATCTTTTTTATCTTTGGTGTCTCTCATTAAAAAGTTTCCTCTATTCATATTCAGGGTCCCGTCCGGTCTCACTTCGTGAAATCCTCCGATGCCCCCGAACCCCGCGTTCCGCACCGGCTTAGCCGGCTGCTACACTTATTCATATTCAGGGGCCTATACCCCTCGTTCGGTCAGACAAAGCCTGTTCCATACTCTTTTTTAGAAAGGGACATCATTATTGTCGGCGACCTCATCCACTACGGCCTCGGTTTTTTCACCAGATCCATCTCTTTTAGGAAGAAATCGGACACTTTGAGCGACGACCTCATACTTGCTTCTTTTTTGTCCGTCTTCGGTCTCCCATCGTCTTTCCTGAAGGCGGCCATCGACAATCACGCCATTACCTTTATGCAGGTATTGACCGCAACTTTCCCCTTGTTTGCCAAAAACCACAATATCAATAAAACAAACGTCTTCCTTTGTTTCATCTCCTTGTTTATAGCGATGATTAACGGCAATCCGGAAATTGGCCACTGCGGTCCCGGATGGCGTATAACGAATTTCGGGATCTTTTGTCAGGTTGCCCATGAGAATGACTTTATTGAAACTCGCCATTTTAAAACTCCTTCTATCTCTATGTACGCTGTGAAATCGTTCCCAAAGCTAGCTCGGAGACTCCTTCTCGCTGATCGGTTCAAGAGCTTTTTCTCTCGCCGCTTCCACGAGCTTTCCCGCTCTTTGAGCTTTGCTTTCTTCCTCTTTCATATTGAGTTTAACGGTTAAAAACTTGAGGATGCCATCCTGAATTTTTAAATTTCTTTCCAATTCAGCGACAAGAGGGCCCGGGCCTTTGATATGAGAAAGAACATAAATTCCCTTTTTCTCTTTTTTCACTTCGTAGGCCAGTTTCTTTTTTCCCCAGTTTTCCGTCTTGACCATTTGGCCGCCGCTTTTCTCAACAACGTTTTTGACTTTCTCAGCCAGGCCGGCGACATCCTCTTCGGACAAAGAAGATCTTGCAATAAAGACACATTCATAATCATTTAACATCATTAACCTCCCTGTGGATTGATTAGCCCCTGCCTCTTGAGCAGAAGCAAGGACACTAGCAGACCTGTCTTAATAACAGATCCCATTTTTTGCAACACGTCTTTTTTTTTAACCTACACATTAAAACGAAAATAAACAACATCCCCGTCCTGAACCACATATTCCTTGCCTTCAAGGCGCAGGAGGCCTTTTTCCTTAATGGCAGCCTCAGATTTGCAGACCACCAGGTCGTCATAAGAAAAAACTTCGGCGCGGATAAAACCTTTTTCAATATCCGAATGAATTTGTCCTGCCGCTTGCGGAGCCCTGGACCCTTTTTTTATGGTCCAGGCCCGACACTCGTCTTTCCCGGCAGTGAAAAAGGTAACGAGCTTAAGAATCTGATAGGCTTTTCGGATCAGACGGGCCAAACCGGATTCTTCAAGCCCCAATTCAGCGAGGTACTCTTTTTTTTCTTCGGGGGCAAGGGATGCAATTTCCGCTTCTATCGCTCCGCTGACCATCACATAATCCATGTTTTTCTTTTTCGCGATTTCTTTGATCTGGTCGACCCATCGATTTCCCGTTTTAATCTCATTCTCCGAAACATTGGCAACATAAAGAACCGGTTTTGCGGTCAAAAGGTTGTACTCTTTCAACCAGATTTTCTCTTCTGGCGACGTTTCCTCGATCGGTTTCCCGGCCTCAATCAGGCTTTTAACCTTTAAAAGAAATTCCGATTCCCTTTGCGCCGCTTTATCCCCGGTTTTCTTCTTTTTTTCGGTCCGGTCAATTCGCTTAAGAAGAGTCTCCAGATCCGCTAAAGCCAGCTCTGTTTCTATAATTTCAATGTCATAGACCGGATTGACTTCTCCGTGAACATGCACGACATCCGGATCTTTAAAACACCTGACGACATGAATCAGCGCATTGACTTCCCGTACATTCGATAAAAATTTGTTTCCTAACCCCTCGCCCTGACTGGCTCCTTTCACCAATCCGGCGATGTCTACAAATTCAACGGTCGCCGGCGTTTCTTTTTTCGGCTGATAAAGCTCGACCAGCTTCTGAAGGCGGGAATCGGGAACAGGAACAATCCCCACATTCGGATCGATCGTGCAAAAGGGATAATTTGCGACTTGAGCTTTCGCCGCCGTTAAGGCGTTAAATAATGTCGATTTTCCGACATTGGGAAGACCGAGTATGCCACAATTAATGCCCATTCTTCTACTTCATAAAAGGGACAAGGAGCAGTGCGACAATATTGATGATCTTTATCATCGGATTGATTGCCGGTCCGGCGGTGTCTTTATAAGGGTCTCCTACGGTATCCCCGGTCACCGCCGCTTTATGGGCTTCACTCCCTTTTCCCCCAAAATTTCCCTCTTCAATATATTTTTTTGCGTTGTCCCATGCGCCGCCGCCGCTGGTCATGGAAATTGCGACGAAGAGGCCGGTCACGATGGTTCCTACCAGGACACCTCCGAGCGCCGCGGGTCCCAAAAGCAGCCCCACGATGATCGGGGTAACCACCGGAATAATCCCGGGAAGAATCATTTCCTTGATCGCGGACTTGGTCACGATATCAACCGCTCTCCCATAATCCGGCTTTGCCGTTCCTTCCATAATTCCGGGAATTTCTTTAAACTGTCTTCGAACCTCCTCAACAATTTGTCCTGCCGCCCGTCCTACCGCTTCCATGCTCAATGCGCTAAAGAGGTAAGGGAGAAGTCCCCCAATAAATAAACCCACTAAAACATAGGGGTCACTGAGGGTAAACACGATGACCTTCATTAATTTTGCGTTAAGATCCTGGGTATAGGCAGAAAATAAAACCACAGCGGCCAAACCAGCCGACCCGATTGCGTATCCTTTTGTTACCGCTTTCGTCGTGTTTCCCACCGCATCCAGGGGATCGGTAACCGCGGCCCGAACCGATTTATCAAGGCCGGCCATCTCGGCAATACCTCCCGCGTTATCGGTAATCGGGCCGTAGGCGTCCAGGGCCACAACAATTCCCGCCATGGAAAGCATGGAAACCGCCGCGATAGCGACTCCGTAAATATCGGCAAAATAATAAGCACCGAGAATCCCCGCCCCGATCACGAGAACCGGCAGAGCCGTCGCCTTCATTCCAACAGCCAGCCCTGCGATAATGTTTGTCCCGTGGCCGGTTTTAGAAGCCTCCGCGATATGACGAACCGGCTTATAATGGGTTGAGGTATAGTACTCGGTAATGACCACCAGGGCCGCTGTAACAATCAATCCAATCAAGGCCGACCAGTAAAGATTGTTGACCGGAGTGGCGCCGACGCCTTCCATTAAGAACCTGGTCACTGGATAAAACGCTAATGCCGAAAGGATTCCGCTCGCCGCAAGACCCTTATATAAAGCCCCCATGATATTTTGACTCGGGCCGAGCTTAATGAAAAATGTTCCTATAATAGAGGCCACGATCGAAACCGCTCCAAGAGCAATGGGGAAAATCAGGGCCTTGGGCGAGTTGCCAAACGTCAGTTGCCCCAAAAGCATTGCCGAAATAATGGTGACGGCATACGTTTCAAAAAGGTCAGCGGCCATTCCGGCGCAATCCCCGACATTGTCTCCCACGTTGTCTGCAATCACAGCAGGATTCCGAGGATCATCTTCCGGAATTCCCGCTTCCACTTTGCCCACCAGGTCGGCTCCCACATCCGCCGCTTTCGTATAAATGCCTCCCCCCAAACGGGCAAAAAGGCTAATCAAACTTCCTCCAAAACCAAGACCAATCAAAGGGGTAATCGAGGGCGCGGAACCTGCGGGGGTCATCATATACAAAACCGCATAATAGCCGGCGACTCCTAAAAGACCAAGCCCCACCACCAAAAGACCTGTCACCGCCCCGCCGTTCACTGCGATTTTGAGACCTTGAGCCAACCCCTGTTTGGAAGCTTCAGCCGTCCGAACATTCGCTCGAACTGAAACATTCATGCCCACGTAACCCGCGGTAGCGGATAATAAAGCGCCGATAGAAAATCCGATTGCCGTTGCCGCGCCTAAAGCAATCCATAAAACCGCAAACAAAAACAACCCCACCATTCCAATGGTCGTATATTGGCGGTTTAAGAAAGCTTTTGCCCCTTCCTGGATAGCCTGGGCAATGATTTGCATTTTTTCAGATCCGGGACTTTGTTTCATAATCCAGCGGGATAAAATCCCCCCGTAAACCACCGCGGCAATCGCGCAACCAAACGAAAAAACAAGAAATCCCTGAGTGACATCCATCGACATTCTCCTAGTCTATTTTATTCAGGAGCCCGTTCGGTTTCACTCCGTGAAATCGTCCGATGCCCCCGAACCCCGCGTTCCGCACCGGCCAAGCCGGCTGCTTCTCTTAATATTTATCTGTATTACCTCTGATTATAGAGATTCATGGCTTGATGAGCCCCTGAGGATAGAACCTCTTTAACCGCTTCAGCGGATTTTTTAATCATCCCCTGTAAAACAACCTGCTGTTCCTTGAAAAAGGGAGACAAAACAAAGGAAACCACATCTTCGTTTTCGACGGGTCGGCCAATCCCCGCCCGGATACGCAAAAATTGATCCGTATTCAGAAAGTCCATCAGGGAGGCTACCCCGTTATGTCCCCCTGATCCCCCTTTCAATTTAATCCGGATTTCTCCAAAGGGAATATCGAGTTCATCATGAATAATGATGAGCCGGGCAGAGCTTTCATGAAAATAATCGATAATCTGTCGGACAGCGATACCGCTTTGATTCATGAAAGTCGCAGGTTTTACCAACAAAACCTTATGGGAAAGAAGCAATCCTGAACCAGATTCATATAAATTATTTTTTTTATTGATGAGAATCTGGTTCGTTTCAGCTAAATAGTCCACAACCATAAAGCCGACATTGTGGCGGGATTTTTCGTATTTTTGTCCGGGATTTCCCAAACCCACAATAATAGTCACGCTTAACTCTTGGCTTTAGTCTCTTTCTTCTCCTCTTTTGCCTCCTCTTTTTTGCCTTTTGCCTCGCCTTTACCTTCTGCCGCTCCTTCTTCCTCTTTTTTCTTGCCGATCACTTCAGGTTCTTTAGTTTCTTTTGGCACTGATTCCAGCAGAGCAGACAGCTTTTCTTCTGAAATAGGCGCTGAAACCGATACGACAACCTGGCGTCCTTCCGATAACATCTGTATCCCTTCAACCAAAGGGATTTCATCCACGTGAACAGCCCCCCCAATGGGCAGTGAAGAAACGTCAAACTTAAGATGATCCGGAATGGCTAAAGGAAGGCCTTCAATTTCAACCTCACGGATGAGATGCTGAAGAATACCCCCTTCTTTAACACCGACAGGATTCCCCACCATTTCCAGGGGAACTTTAACCCGCAAAGGCTTATCGATCGAAATTTCAAATAAGTCTACGTGGAGGACCGCGCCGGTTAAAGGATCTTTTTGAAAATCTTTGAAAATGGCCAGCCGATCCTGCTGATTTTCTTCTCCCTCAATCTTCATGTTGAGAATGGTGTTTTCACCCGTTTTTGAATGGATCACCCTTTTAACATCGGAAGGGTTCAAAACAATCCGGGCAGACTTTCCCGCGCTATACAAAACAGCCGGAATTTTCCCCTGAAACCTTAACTGCCTGGCCGGTCCTTTACCGCTTATCTCTCTTTTTTGGACTGTCAAATCTACTTTTTGCATTTCATTCTCCCTTAAAAAAACTGTTTTTCTTCATTCACTAAACAAATAAGGAACTTACCGATTCCTCGATATGAATTCTTTTGATCGCTTCACCTAAAAGAGGAGCCACCGAGAGGGTTTTAATTTTCGGACAACCCTGCTCCTTCCCGTTTAACGGAACGGTATTGGTCACCACAATTTGATCGATCGGCGATTCATTCAGCCTTTGAATGGCAGGACCCGATAAAACACCATGGGTGCATCCGGCAATGATTTTTTTTGCGCCCGCATGATGAATGGCCTTTGCCCCCTCAGAAATGGTCCCGGCCGTATCGATCATATCATCTACCATCAGAACCTCTTTGTTTTTAACATCGCCAATCAGATTCATAACCGTTGCACGGTTTGGGCCCTCTCTCCGCTTATCGATGATCCCCAGGCCTGCTTTAAGGCGTTTTGCATAGGCTCTCGCCCTTTCCACACCTCCCGCATCGGGAGAAACCACTACGATATCTTTAAGCGCTTGATTTTTAAAGAAATCCAGAAGAATCGGCGTGGCATAAAGATTATCCACCGGAATATTAAAAAACCCCTGAATTTGACCCGCATGCAGATCCATCGTCAGAACCCTGTTCGCTCCCGCCGTGGTAATCAGATCGGAAATGAGTTTGGCTGTAATCGGAACTCTCGGCTGGTCTTTTCGGTCCTGCCGGGCATAGCCAAAATAGGGAATCACAGCGGTAATCCGGCCGGCCGAAGCCCTCTTGAGCGCGTCAATCATAACCAGCATTTCCATTAAATGCCGATCAGCCGGATCAGAAGTCGATTGAATGACAAAAATATCCATCCCTCTGACATTTTCATCAAGGCGAACCTGCGTTTCTCCATCGCTAAACTGGGAAACCGTTGCCCGACCCAATGGAATTGAAAGGTAATCGCATATTTCCTTAACCAGGGAAGTATTTGAGTTTCCTGTAAAAATTTTCATTTCCATGGACATCTTTTACCCGAATTGAATTAACTTGATTGGGGCGCCAGGATTCGAACCTGGGCATGCGAGATCCAAATTCTCGTGACTTACCGCTTGTCGACGCCCCAATAATCCTTTAGTTTAAGAAATTTTTTCGAGACCTGTTAAATGGGCCGGACGACTTGAATTCCCGTGTGAGAAAACGCCTTTATCAGGTTTTCTCCCGCCTCTCTTGCTTTTTTTTCCATCGAAAAAACCGCAAAAATGGTTGACCCGCTCCCGCTCAGCAATACTTTTTCAGCCTTTTCCTGATATAAACGATCTTGAATCTCTCTTAATCCTGGATATTTGCCAAAGAGGACGGTTTCAAAATCGTTTTTAAAACCTTCTTCTGCCAGGGTTTGAAAACTTGAGATTTTATTATGATTTCCCTTTTTTGTCAATCCATTTTTATCAGGGTTTCGGGACAAATCCCAAAGCTGATAGGCTTCAGCCGTGTTGATTGAGAAAGAAGGAAACACCAGCAAAAGCCAATAATCCGCAGGAAGGACAACCGGCTGGATCATTTCGCCCTTGCCGGAAACCCATGCGGAAGAAGTCCGGTAACAGAAAAAAGGGATATCGCTTCCCAGGGAGGCTCCCATCTCCCCCAGCTCGATCAGGGAATAGTTTAAACCCCATAATTCGTTTAATTTTAGAAGAGTCGACGCCGCGTTACTGCTCCCGCCCCCTAACCCGCCTCCGATCGGAATATTTTTTTTTATCGAAATCCGGACGCCTTTTTTTATTTTGGCTTTTCGAGCTAACAAATCGGCGGCCCGATAGGCCAGGTTTGAACCATCCACAGGAAGGCCTTGATCATCGGATTCGATGACAATCCCATGTTCTTGAGGTTCAAATTCTAACTCATCGTATAAATCAATTCTTTGAAATAACGAAATCAGGTTGTGGTAACCATCCGGACGCCTGTCTAAAATTTTCAAAAACAGGTTGATTTTTGCGTAAGATTTGACCATGGCCCCAATATACCTTTTTCGAAATTTAAAGGGCAATTGAAAATTGAAGAGGTTTTAGCGCAGAATTTTCAAAAGCCCGTTTCTTGAAAATGGCCTAGACATCGTCAGGAGACTTATATAGAATTAAGTTTTCTACTTTGGAGAGGTTTCCCCTTGCCGATACAGGTTTCCGCAAAAAGCGATAAAGGTAAAGTGAGAACGGCCAATGAGGATTCCTTCGGTATTTTTCCTGAAGGATCGTTATTTATCGTTGCCGATGGCATGGGGGGACATAAGGCGGGAGAGGTTGCCAGCAAACTGGCTGTTGAAACAACTTATAACGCCCTCCGGGTAAAAAAACAACCCGATGATTCCCGGCTTGAACAAATATCCCACTATTTGAACGATGCCATCCAGAAAGCTAATTTAAAAATTTTCGAGGAGGGAAAAAAGAAACCAGAAACAACCGGCATGGGCACAACAGTGGTGGTTGCCTGGCTTCATCAGAATAATGCCTCTATCGGATATGTTGGCGATAGCAGGGCTTATCTTTTAAGGAAAAGTAATTTGCGTCAATTGACATCCGACCACTCTCTGGTAAACGATTACGTGACGAAAGGGATCCTCCAGCCGGACGAAGTGGAACATCACCCATTGAAGCATGTTTTAAGCCGGGCGGTCGGAACCCAGGAACATGTTGAAGCTGATATTATCAATCTCCCATTGCAGTCAGACGATTTACTTCTCCTCTGCACAGATGGTTTAACCAATATGCTCCAAAAGGATGAAATGGAAAACTTGCTTAACGGCCCCGAAGATCTCGAGAAAAAAAGCCAGCTGTTAATCGACCTCGCCAATGATCATGGCGGAGCGGACAATATCACTCTTTTGCTCATTCAGTTTCAGAACCCATGATTCAGCGAATTAGAAACCTGGCCCTTCTTATCCTTTTCATCACTCTTTTCCTCTTTTCGGGGGATTTAATCTCTCTTTATGTCAATTCCCTCTGGTTTTCAGAAATTCATTATGAACAGGTTTTTTCAAAAACCCTTTTCACTGAAATTCAACTGGGGAGCGTCTTTGGCATTTTATTCTTTTTGCTGATTTACCCCAACCTCCTTTGGGTAAACCGTTTTAAAACAACCCGTCCGTGGGGGATGTGGGAAAGCCAGCTCAATACGCCTCCATTTAACCTCTTGAAGAATTATTTTCCTCTCGCCATCCTTTTGGTTTCCTTTGCCGGGGGCGTTCTGAGCGGGGTTCAGGGTTCCAGTGAATGGAAAAGTTTTCTATTGCTCTCCAATCCCTCATCCTTTGGGAGACCAGATCCCCTGTTGGGAATTGATCTTGGCTTCTTTGTTTTCAAACTTCCCTTTATCACCTTTCTCCAACATTGGTTTACCGTCTCAATTCTGACCATCCTGGCTTTTGTGGTTCTTTTTTATATTTTCAAGGAAGGAATCCGGGTTAATCCCCAAGGTTTTTCCATTGATCAGAAACCATTACAGCATATCAGTATTCTGATTGCCCTCTTTTTTCTGGTGCTGGCATGGGGATACCAGTTGGATATTTACAACCTGGTCTATTCCAGACGCGGGATCGTCTATGGGGCGGTTTACGCCGACATTTATACAAGACTACCCGTTCTAAAATTTTTGACACTTTTATCTCTTCTGGCAAGCGTCCTAATGATCGTTAGCAGTTTCAGAAAGGGTTACGGGATACCCCTGGCTGTCATCGGGACAGTGGTCGCGGTTCAATTTCTCGGGGGAAGTATTCTGCCTGACCTCGTCCAGAGATTCAAAGTCGCCCCCAATGAAATTGTAATGGAACGCCCCTATATTGAACGGAATATCGAAAATACCCGGTTTGGCTACAATTTAAATAAAATTGAAGTCAAAGAATTCCCGGCGGCGGATAATTTGAACAAAGAAGTCCTTTCAAAACATGAAACAACGTTAAAAAACGTCCGTCTCTGGGACCACGCACCACTGGCGGTCACTTATCGCCAGCTTCAACAAATCCGACCTTACTATGATTTTGTCGATGTCGATAACGACCGATACTGGATTAACGGGGAGTATCGTCAAATCACGCTGTCTCCCAGAGAACTGACGTATAAGAATCTACCGATTAGAAACTGGATCAACGAACATTTAACTTTTACACACGGTTATGGGGTATCCCTCGGGCCTGTCAACCGGATTTCAAAAGAGG
Source organism: Nitrospirota bacterium (assembly GCA_016178585.1). Taxonomy (NCBI): domain Bacteria; kingdom Pseudomonadati; phylum Nitrospirota; species Nitrospirota bacterium. Next base: position 19,876 of record JACOTA010000002.1, on the reverse strand, counting down.
GTCTTCCGGAGTTTTTCATCAAAGACATCCCGCCGGTTTCAACCATCCCTTTAAAAATCACCCGTCCCGAAATTTATTTTGGCGAGATTCCAAATGAATATGTTTTTGTCCATTCCAAAGCCAAAGAATTTGATTATCCCTCCGGAGATTCCAATGTTTATACGACTTATCAAGGCAAGGGTGGGGTCTCCCTTTCGTCTCTCGGACAAAAGCTGGTTTTTGCCGCTTATTTCGGCAGTTTAAAAATCTTGCTTTCAAATGATCTTACCGCCGACTCCAGAATCATGTATTTCCGGAATGTCCAGGAAAGGGTTTCCAGGCTTGTCCCGTTTATTACGCTGGACCAGGATGTCTATCTGGTCATTACCGATGAAGGCCGTTTGGTCTGGATGTTAGACGGCTACACCACGACGTCGATGATTCCCTATTCCCAACCTGTAGCCGGTTTTGGAAATTACATCCGGAACGCGGTCAAAATCACGGTCGATGCCTATGACGGGTCAATCCTCCTTTACATGAGTGATCCGGAGGATCCCATTATCCAATCCTATGCTAAAATATTTCCAGGGCTCTTTCTCCCGCTCGAAAAAATGCCAAAAGATTTGCGAAGCCATATCCGGTATCCCGTCGACATGTTTAATTTACAGGCTTACCTTTATTCGACGTATCACATGAAAGACCCGCAAATTTTTTATAATAAAGAAGACCTCTTTAATATCCCCAAGAAAGGGGATCGGGCCATGGAACCTTATTATACGATCATGAAGCTTCCACACGAAAACAAAGAAGAATTTGTCCTGCTCAACTCTTTTACGCCTTCAAAAAGGGACAACATGATTGCGTGGCTTGCCGCAAGGTCGGATGAACCCAATTACGGAAAGCTGATTATGTATCTTTTCCCCAAACAAAAACTGATTTACGGACCAAGGCAGGTGGAGGCCAGAATCGATCAAGACGCCTTTATCTCCCAGCAGCTCTCGCTTTGGAATCAGCGCGGTTCACAGGTCATTCGCGGGAGCCTGCTGGTTATTCCGATTGAAGACTCGCTTCTCTATATTGAGCCGCTTTATCTCGCCGCTGAAGCAGGCTCTCTTCCGGAATTAAGAAGGGTTATTGTGGCTTACGGAAATCAACTGGTCATGGAAGAGAATCTTGAAACGGCTCTCCAAAGTCTTTTTGGCAAAAAACCGGCCCCGGAAAGCCCGCCTTCTCCAGAACCTGAAGGGAAAAAAGTCACGGAAACGCCTCTCGGGAAAATTGCTTTCGATCAATTTCAAAAAGCGCAACGGTATCTCAAAGAAGGAAACTGGACAAACTATGGCGAAATGCTCCATCAACTGGAGCAAACCTTAACTCAATTAGCCCGGGATAAGAAATAACGGATCAGGAAAGGAATTTTAAAAACATTGCATAATCTTCTAATCATCGATGACGAGTCCAGCATCCGTGAGACTCTCAAAGTCGCCCTAAAAGACCGGTTTAATCTACAAACCGCCGCGGGAGGGAAGGACGGATTAAACCTCCTCAACGAAGGAGATATCGATCTGGTGCTGCTTGACCTTATCATGCCGGGGATGAACGGAATAGAGGCGCTAAAAGCTATTCGGCAAATGAAACCTCATCTTCCCGTCATTATGCTTACCGGCACGTCAATGGTAAAAGCTGCTGTGGAAGCGATTAAAGCGGGCGCCGCGGATTATCTGACCAAGCCGTTTGACCCGGAAGAACTGATTCTGGTCATTCAGAACGCGCTGTCCAAACACTCTCTCGAAAAAGAGGTCAAAAGGCTCCATCAGGAAATTAATACGGTTTATAATTTTGAGCACCTGGTTGGAATCAGCCAGGTTATGCACGATATCTATGAAAAAATAGAACTCCTGGCCGACACCAAAACAACGGTTCTCATTACCGGCGAAAGCGGAACAGGGAAAGAATTGGTGGCGAGAGCCCTCCACTATAACAGCAGCCGGCGGGATAAGCCCATTATTGCCATTAATTGCGCGGCCATTCCCGAAACCCTTATTGAAAGCGAACTTTTTGGGCACGAACGAGGGGCCTTTACAGATGCCCAGGGAAAAAGGATCGGGCAGTTTGAAGCGGCTCACGAGGGGACGCTGTTCTTAGATGAAATCGGCGACCTGAGCCTTACGACGCAGGCTAAGATTCTCCGGGTGATTCAGGAAAAAGAGTTTATGAGGGTGGGAGGAAATCAGACCATTAAATCTGATGTCAGACTCATCACAGCAACCAATAAAAATCTGGAAGAAGAGGTTAAAAAAGGAAACTTCAGGAGTGATCTTTACTACCGGATTAATGTCGTCCCTCTGTTTCTCCCGTCTCTGAGAGAACGAAAAGAAGATATCGGGTTGCTCGTTAAGCATTTTATCAGGAAAAAAGCGGCCGAAGAAAAAAAACCGGTGAAAGAAATCGCCCCTGATGCGCTCGCGAGCCTCATTCAATATGATTGGCCCGGGAATGTCAGGGAGCTGGAAAATATTATTTCACGGGTTTATACCCTTTCTTCCGGGTCGACGATTACCCCCAACGATATTCCGGAAACCTGCCGATCATCGGTTAAATCTATGCCTTTGACACAGGGCCACAGTTCCGGAGAAATTAATTTTGAACAGGCGGTAAAAGAATTTGAAAAAGATTTAATTGTAAAAGCCCTTAAAAAAAATCACTATGTCCAAACCCGGGCCGCCCAAATGCTGGGGATTAGCCGGCGAATGCTGGCTTACAAACTTCAGATTCTCGGTGTTTCGATTGATCAAATCGCCGCAAAAGATAATTAAACTGACCGCAATGAACCCTTTGAACCCGTATACTTCCGATGTTTGAGCACAAAAACCATCCTGTTCTCCCTTTTAGGGTATTTCTAGGACGCATTTTAATCAACGCCGGGGTGGCCTCATTGGTCGTTATCACCGCTCTTTCCGCCGGAATATTTGGATACCATTTCATTGAAGGACTCCCCTGGGTAGATGCATTTCTAAATGCCTCGATGATTTTAGGGGGTATGGGCCCGGTCAATGAGCTTCATTCGACTGCCGGAAAGATATTTGCCGGATGTTACGCACTCTTTTCAGGGCTTATCTTCATTGTTATTGCGGGAATACTTTTGGCCCCAATCATTCACCGATTGCTCCATAGGTTTCATCAGGAAGGTGGAAGAAGTTAACCTGATTAACCCTTTTTTGGCGGAATACCCATTTAGAATGAATAGGTGCCGCATAAAAACTCTACATGATTATAGGTCTGGGATTTTGAATATTTGTTCCATTCGAGCGGTCATTGACAATAGTGTCATTTGAATGATATAATACCACCAAATGACATAAGAAAGGACTCATCATGGATATCCACACTCATGCAAAGAAGACAAAGAAAAGAACTGCATCATTGAAACATAGAGCTGATGAAAAAACCAACGGCATAGTCTCCCACAACAAAGTTCAGGCCGCCGAGAATAAGTGGTTCGGACACTCTCGAACCGAAGTCACGAAACGGCTCGTTATGTATGTCTTAAAGAATAAGCCGGGAACGGAGGGGGAGGCTTTCGCCATTCATAAAGCGATTATGCATGGGATCGATTTTTCTGTGGCAGATACACTTAAAAAAGAACTCAATTTCAACGACAAAGAGATAGCGGATGTGCTGGGTACAAGCGAAAGCACGTTCCTGAGATGGCGAAAGTCTAATAAAGACCTGGATAACAATGCAAGCGATCGCCTCGTACGTTTTGCCAGGATCCTCGAGATCGCAACCGGGGTATTCGACGACAAACTAAAAGCATGGTCCTGGTTGAAACGACCACAGTTTGGACTGGGTGGTAAGATTCCGATTGAACTAATGAAAAGCGAAACGGGAGCACGGGAAGTCGAAAGTCTTCTCATGAGGATCGAGCACGGGGTCCTTGCTTGATCACCGCATGGAGGATTGTAAAGAAAAAATACGTAAAAGGTGTCCTTAGCGGCGAGGGAGCCCGTGGGTATCCCGGACGCTGGAACTTATATGGCATCCCAATGGTATATGTCTGTAGCACACCCTCCCTTGCTATCCTTGAGGTCAGAGTACATACCGGTCCCGAAGGTGAAGGTATTCCCTATGTGCTTTTTCAACTGGAGACACCGAAGGATTTGGTCATAAAACTCAATATCCCCCTCCCTTCTGATTGGAGGCTGAACCCGCCGCAGTTGTCAACTCAAAATATTGGAAGCGAGTGGGCGCAAAGCGGGCGTTCGGCGGTTCTCCAAGTGCCGTCCGTCATTGTTCCTAAGAACAGAGTTAGAAAGCTGTCATTGCGAACAAAGTGAAGCAATCTCAAGACTTTACGATAAGATTGCCACGCACCCTTCGGTGCTCGCAATGACATGATTAATAAGTGGGTGCGAAGTCTATCGCTGGTCTTGGGTCAATTCAAATGGATGTTTCATAAAGAACATTGTGGTATAATGTTTTTCATGTCAGCGAATACTTCTAAAATATTAAAAGAAGCCTTGAATCTTCCTCCTGAGGCGCGTGCGGCTTTGGCCGGAACCTTATTGGAAAGCTTAGAAGATACCCTCGATCCAGAAGCTGAGGCGGCTTGGGAAGATGAAATTGCTAAGCGCTTGAAAGAAGTTGACGCTTCCACTGTTCGAATGATCCCTTGGTCCGAAGCCCGTCGAAAAATCCTCAAAAATTAATGCCAATCTATTCTCTTGAGTTACATCCTGAATCTGTAGCTGAAACGCAGGCAACCTTCCTTTGGTACAAAGAGCAGAACGAATCGGTAGCCAAAGCCTTTCTTGATGAAGTTGATCATGGGATGAGTCAAATTGAAGAAGCGCCCGAAAGATGGCCTAAATATGTTCGGGGAACACGGCGATATTTTTTACACAGGTTCCCTTTTTCAATTGTATATCGGGTAAAAAACACTAATGTTCAGATTGTCGCAGTCGCGCATGGCCGGCGGCGACCTGGTTATTGGAAAAACAGATAAATCCTTCCTTCCTGGAAGCAATAGGTACGTTCCATCCAAAACCATCGTAGATTACAACCGTGATTAGACGAGTTAATTCGATTAGCAAAGACTTTAGCAGCAAGATATTAGTTGCGTTAGCAACTAATATCTGATAAGCTTGTTTTATATGACTGAAGAATCTATCGAGTTAATCCTTCGAGAAAAAATCCAGCGTTTTATTCGCGTTTTTGGTCTGCTAAGGAACCAGACGCCCTGCGGCAAGCCCATTTCAGTTTCAGCAGCACATGCTCTGATGTCTTTGAAAACGGCGGGCAGAGAAGGTCCTCTTTCGCAGGGGGATATTCAGAAAACGCTGGCGCTGGACAAAAGCAATGTGACTCGTCTTTGCAGAGCTCTGGAGGAAGATGGCTATATCCTACAGCGTCAGTCCGAAGACGATCGTAGGGTTCATCAGGTGTCCCTTACGAAAAAGGGCTATCGACTGGCAGACTCACTTTTAAAAGCGAGCCGGGGGCGCTTCAGCGAGATTCTCGAGCAGATTTCCAAGGACGAACTCCTTCAGATTTTTCACAGCCTTGATGTGCTTTCGAACGCGATTCATGAGGCAAATATGAGAGAAGAGAGAAAGAAGGTCTGAATACCTAAACATCGAATCATCGGAAATGACAGTTCCGTGGGAAGGAAACATTTATGAAGTTACGGTCCTCTACAGTTCGAGTTATTTTCGCCTTGGCTCTACTTATTATCGGAGGTGATCTAGTGTATGGCGACGAGTCTGTTGACATGAAAGCAATGCACGAGACCCACCTGCAGATGATCGAGGAGCAGAATTCGCGTTCAACGCCGACGTTGCCAGGACAAGATGCGTTTGGTGCCATACAGGAAATTGTTCAAATCCTCGAAAGGGAACCGAATACCGATTGGAACAAGGTGGACCTTGAAAAGTTACGTCAACATCTTATTGACATGAACGAGGTCATCCTGCGATCTGAGGTGAAGTCGAGGCAAATTCCTTCCGGATTGTCGATGGAGATCATAGGCAAGGGACGAACGGAAGAGGCGATTCAATCAATGGTGGTCCCGCATACAGCTATCCTCAACGAAATGCCTCAATGGTTAGCGGAGGTGGAGAAGGTCCCAGGTGGCGTACATTTGATAGTTAAGACAAAAGATCCCAATGATTCCAAGACTCTGGCAAAAATCCGCGGACTTGGATTTATTGGTTTACTCGTTCAGGGTGCGCATCATCAGCCCCATCACCTCGCTATGGCAAAGGGCGAGAATGCCCATGATCACCATCGGTGACACGTTTCACACATTTTCGGCACTCGACTTTCCATCATAATTGCTTCCTGAAAGTCTCAGGTCCGACATCCGCCATTCCATCCAAGACTATAGTAAACGGGATTCCTCAGAATACCCGAATGGTTTTGATCCAAATTGACACCTGATCATTTCTCATATAAATTGTTCACAATGTGAAATAGGTTTAAAAGAAAATAATAGTGTTGTGGAGGGCCCACTTATGGAACTGGCCAAAAAATCCGATAATGACATTCTGGCGATAGCCAACCCAATCATGGATAACCTCATGGCAGGCTCAACGGAGATTAATTATCAAAAACACACGAGGGATTTCACCGACAGATTGAAAGGGATTGTGACTAAAGAACATTTTGAGAAAGTCTGCAAGCGCTACCAGACTGAATGGGGCTATTTTTCAAAAAGGAAGTTTGTTGCGGTCTTTCGGCGCCCGTCATCTCTAGCCATCATTTGGAAGCAATGGTGTACAAAACAAAGCGGAGAATTTGTGGCCGAATTGGTCCTGGTTGAGCAAAACTCAAAATGTTTAGTCGACCATGCAATGGTATTTTAAGTCAATTCTTATAAATTATTTTAAACAATGGGCCTCACTTTCTGGTATCCAATAGTCGATTCCGTGGCTTCTAAAATAAAATACGCTATGAAAAAAGATTTCTCTTCAGAATCCGGACCTGTGATTGAGTTTCCTCTTCGCGGTGAATGGGGTTATATGCGTGCCCCGGGTCATCACCCTTTTGCCTTTGACTTCATGGGGAGAGCCGAAGGGCAAAGGGGATATTTTCCGGGAAGCAAGCTGCGTTATTTTATTAATCTGGTTCAGTCAGAAGAATGGTTTGGGTGGTCAAGGCCTGTTTTTGCGCCTTGTGATGGCGTTGTTGTACAGGCACAAGATGGCTGGCAGGATCGAAAAAGCCTAAATTTCTTTAAAGAGTTTTTCAGTGCCTATTTACGGTCTTTTCTTTTTCGTCCAAAAAGTGAGAATGGTAAGATCGACTTCCGACCAAATGCGGGAAATCACGTCGTCATTCAATCCCCAAAAGGTTTTGCCGTTCTAATGGCTCATCTGAAAATGGGGTCGATTGCAGTTTCTTTGGGTCAGCACGTGAGAATAGGAGCAAAAATTGGAGAGGTCGGAAATTCCGGTAATACCACGGCTCCCCATTTACATATTAATTTATTTGATCAAGGAGATAATTTATTAAAGGCAAAAGTGATTCCATTTTACTTTCGACACTTTGAAAAGTGGAACGGAAGTATTTGGGAGAAAATACACAACAGTCTTCCTCAAAACCGTCAAAGAATAAGGTTATGATCAAATCCTTCCTCCCCGACAAAGTGTTTTTCCGTGGTGATTGTAAAGGAGGTGATCAAGTGGATAGATTTAAAAGTTCGGGGCACTTGCGGTTGCTTATGGCTTAGGAAGGGTTATAAACATAGCCCACATTTTATAAGTGGCTTCGTCTGTTTCGTCCCATAGGATGACCGCCTTACCATGATCATTGACCGCAATCGCTGGATGAGAGGCATTTTGGGTGCCCGCCTCGAATCCTATATTACTCTTCCCTTTTTCTTTGAGCATATATAAATTTGCTTGGATTTTCCATTTCTTCCAAAAAATACCTTTTAATTGGGCCCAGGTGATTATCGCATGACCGTTTCCATCCATTGCCACCTGGACATCGGAGGCTCCGTGTGCCAGTTGAACTGCTCCCTTCCACCCGGATTCTGTTGTATATCGATTTGCCCAGACATTTGAAGAGACACAATTTCGCTGGATACAATGACGCTGAACCCAAACCGCAAACGCATTTCCATCGTCATCCATCGATTGGAGCAAAGCGGGATTGCCAAAAATTTCATTTTTTGGAAAAACCCCTTTATTTTCAATATTCTGGAATTGAATCCTCGTAGATCAACAACGCTTCTTGAAAGACGCCACTGAAGACCTTCCTCTAACTTACCATCTTTTGGAAATCGATGGAGATCGTGACCTTACACTTTATAATGTTGCCCAATCGGCCTTTTTTTAGGCTTGTTAATTGATGGAAATTTCTTTATATTCAATTAACTGCTTACCTTGTTACCTTGAAAGCATAGCCCATTGTTGCAGAAGCTGAACGGGTATTAGCGGCGTCTCGAATTGGGTCGTTATTAGGCTTTGCCGCGTTTGAAGCACACAGTTTACAACCGGTGGGGGCTGCCTGGATCCGCTTACTGAATGGGCCGGAGAAAGGTTATGGATATCTGAATGACTTCACGCCGGAACTGGCTATAGGTGTTCTTCCAGAGCACCAGAATAAGAGAATAGGAACTGAGTTATTGAGATTACTCATCGAGTCTGCAACACGCTTTTACTCCTCTATTTCTTTAGGTGTGCGAGCCAAAAACCCCGCTGTAAAACTTTACAAACAGTTTGGATTTCAAATTGTAGAGGGAACCGAACATGTAAATCGTGTCGGTGTTCAGGCGCTTATCATGAAGTTAGAACTAAATAAAATCTAAACAATGGGGGAACTATGGAAACCGAGAAAGACATTGGAGTGACCATTATTGCCATGGAACGTAAGGCCTTGGATCGATGGGGCAAGGGAGACCCCTCCGGCTATTTGGAGATCTCTGCTCCTGAGGTTTTATATTTTGACCCCTTTCTGGAACGTCGCTTGGATGGCCTGGAGGCGCTGACCCGTTATTACGAAGCCATCCGAGGAAGAATTTTAATTGACCGAGATGAGATCATCAATCCAAAAGTACAAATATGCGGCGAGGTGGCCGCGCTCACGTTTAATTACATTTCGTATACCGGAGAAACACAAATGCGCTGGAATTGCTCCGAGGTATATCAGCATCAAGACGGTCATTGGCGGATCATCCAAACTCACTGGTCAATCACTCAGCCCTTGAAGTAAAGGTGTGTCACTTTGCTGGGGTTAATTCCATAAGGGGACCAAAAGACCCACAACCGTAAAACCGATATCTAATCTTGCGGTCCCGGAACTCTCTTCCATCTGGCCCGTTTACTCTGAATGTTAGGCATATAAGGAGAAAGAAATATGACACAGGGCACGTTTTACTTGATTTTGTCTGTTCCAGGCGTCCTTATCCCCTGGGCATTTCTTATTGGCTTCCTTGGGGTTCCAGAGCCAACAATCTCTCTTTTCTTCACATCCATATTTGCAAATCATGTCTCTTCTGCCGTCGCGGGGGATCTGCTTGTTTCAGTAGTCGTGTTTTTCGTATTTTTATTTTACGAGGGGAGCCGCCTTAATATGAAAAATCTTTGGCTTTTTATTCCAGCGACATTGCTGATTGGCCTTTCATTCGGGTTGCCGCTATTTCTTTATTTCCGAGCGAAACGGCTTGGAAATTGACCGTTTGGAACTTACATTTAACAGAGATCATGGAGAAACGGTGAAAGCAATTGTATACACAAAATACGGACCACCGGATGTTCTTGAATTAAAAGAAGTAGAAAAACCTACTCCCAAGGACAATGAAGTACTGGTAAAAGTCCGTGCGGCATCAGTGAATGCCGCTGACTGGCGTCTCATGAGAGCTGACCCGTTCCTGGCCCGTCTGTACTCCGGGCTTCTAAAGCCAACAAAATTCCAGATACTCGGTGCCGACATTGCGGGGCGGGTTGAGGCGGTGGGTAAGAATGTCGGCCAGTTTCAACTTGGTGATGATGTGTTCGGGGACATATTCGCAAGTGGTTTTGGCGGATTTGCCGAATATAAGTGTGCCCGTGAAAATGAATTGGTGTTGAAGCCAGCCAATATATCGTTCGAGGAAGCGGCGGCCGTGCCTTTGGCAGCACTCACCGCCTTGCACGGACTTCGCGACAAGGGGCAGATACAGACGGGACAAAAGGTTTTGATCAATGGTGCGTCCGGTGGTGTTGGTACGTTTGCGGTGCAGATCGCCAAGTATTTCGGGGCTGAAGTTACCGCCGTGTGTAGCACGGGGAAGGTGGATATGGCGCGCTCGATTGGCGCCGACCATGTTATCGACTACACGCAGGAGGATTTCATCAAGAGCGGGCGGCATTATGACCTGATCCTTGCGGTGAACGGATTTCGTTCGATCTTCGATTACAAGCGTGCATTAAGTCCCCGAGGGATTTATGTTATGGCTGGAGGTAATACAGCCCAGCTATTTCAAGCCCTGCTTCTGGGACCATGGATATCCATGGCCGGGAGCAAGAAGATGGGTGCCCTGACGTCAACACCTAACCAGAAGGATCTGCTCTTTCTGAAAGAGCTTCTTGAATCCGGCAAAATAAAACCTGTCATCGATAGATGTTATCTGCTGAGTGAAGTCCCTGAAGCACTCCGGTATCTTGAAGAAGGCCACGCCCAAGGAAAAGTAGTAATAACTGTGGAACATGACAACAAAAACCTAACAACGGCTTCAACCTGATAACCCTGCCAAGCCGGGTTACATCCCGATAAGCTAAGCGTTATACTTTCTTTATATTGAAAATCACCAATTCTAAGGCATTTGGTTTTTTAGGTTTGGTAGGTGGGGCGTGCGACGAGCAACATTCCTGAAGTCCACAAGCTTCGGCTATCTGGCCGGATACTCGATTACAAACGCTAATCAATAAAACAATCTTCTCAATATTTGCTTTTATCCAAAATAATTACGCTTGACGTAATGAATAATTAGTCCTATCATAAGTAATGATTATCAGCTATCGGGACAAGCGGACTAGAGACTTCGCTGTGGGTAAACGAGTGAAACCGTTTGCCAGTATCGAACGAGCCGCGCGGCTGAAGCTCGACCGTCTTGAAGCAGCCCTGTCTCTCAAAGATCTTGTCGGCTTGCCCGGTAATCGCTTCGAAGCGCTGAAAGGTAACCGGCGTGGCCAATTTAGCATCCGCATTAACGATCAGTGGCGCCTATGCTTCGAATGGCCCGAAGATTCTCTCGGACCGGTAAAAGTAGAAATTGTTGATTACCATTAGGAGGATTTAAAAATGGCACGTATTCCGATTCACCCCGGCGAACACTTGGCCGAAGAACTGAAAGCGCTCGACATGAGCGCCGCCGAACTCGCCCGGCAGATGAAGGTGCCGACCAACCGCGTCACTGAAATTCTGAACGGACAGCGTTCTATCACCGGCGACACGGCTCTGCGCCTTGGCCATTATTTCAACACGAGCGGACAATTTTGGCTCAACCTGCAAAGTAATTATGAGCTATGCTTGGCCGAACAAAAAACTGGGAAGTCCATCAAGGCTTTGCCGACTCTCAAGACCCGTAAGGCTAAGGACCACCAACTGGCCCCTGCCTAGACTGCCCAAGCCTGTTGAAAAATAAGTTCAGATAAGTAGGTGTAATTATTGAAAAACATGGTCTTACGGACAAAGTCTGTTTAATCGGGCTCGATCTTTGTTACCTTATCTGAATTTTACGAACCGTTCGACGTACTTGCCCACCAGGTCGTTTTCAATATTCACTTTGTCGCCTTCTTTTTTATGGCCGAGCGTGGTCACTTTTAACGTGTGGGGGATGATCATCAGGAAAATCCCACGCGGGTTGATTTGGTTCACGGTTAAGCTGACGCCATCAATGGCAATGGAGCCTTTTTCAATACAATACTTTAAGAGCTTTTTGGGCAACTCAATGAAGAAAAGGCAAGCGTTTTCAACCGGTTCTATTTTTTTGATGGCGCCGATGCCGTCAATATGGCCGGAAACGAGATGCCCTCCGATCCGGTCTGAAAATCGCGCCGCCCGTTCAAGATTCACCGGGCTTCCCGGATGAAGGCTGCCCAACGTCGTCCGCTTCAGCGTTTCGTCTGAAAGATCGGCTGAAAACATACTCCCCCCCCGCGGTTTGTTTCTAATCGGTCTGGAATACTGAACCACTGTTAAACAAGCCCCATCGACTGAAATGCTTTCTCCGGGAACGACATTTTTTAAAACATTTTTAGCTTCAATCGTAATACGGGCAAATTGCTTCGATTTGGCGATTTTCTTAACGACACCCGTCTCTTCAACAATACCCGTAAACACAGATTAAAAATGGTAACGAAGGAGGGGAAGGAAAACGATCGTTCTTTTCTTTTCGGCCGGATCCAGCAGCGAATCATTTTTAATTTCGGGTTCAGGAAGATTGATCACGAGTTTGCCCTGGTTAATGTCAGCAAAAGATCTGGCCTGAACCGTCATACCATAAACGGTTCCTGCAATCACCCCTCCGGCCACTCCATATGCGATATAGTTTAAGTGATCAACCGGCCTGTCTGTGAAAACCATAATGGCGGCGCCCAGCAATCCTCCAATGGCAGCTCCGTAATAAGCATTCTTAAAAACATTTTCCAGCGTACGGTCTTCCGCGGCATACAGCTTCGAAGAGGAAAAAACAACCATTGTAAAAATCAAAGTCCCGATAAAAAACAATTTCATTTCTTTCTCCTTGTTTTATTCAGGGGCCCGTGCGGTTTTACTTCGTGAAATCCTCCGATGCCCCCGAACCCCATGTTCCGCACAGGCAAAGCCTGATGCTTCACCTGTTTTATTCGTGACAGAAAAAATTAATTCAAATACCCTTCAATTAAAATATCATTTTCTAATTTTTTTATCTTCACTTTTTTTAACACCGTTAATGCTGAAAGATCGGCGGGAGAGCGTCCGCCGACGGCGGAAACGGAATTCTCTCCACCCATGAGTTTCGGAGCCACCATATAATAAATCTTGTCAACGACCTTTTCATCGATTGCAGACGCGTTAATCCGGGAACCTCCTTCAATTAAAACACTGGTAATTTCCATCTGACCTAAAACCTTCATCAGGGCCAAAAGGCTTACCCCTTCTTCCTTTTCTTCAATTTGAAGGATCTTAACGCCTCTTTTCTCAAATTCTTTTTTTTTGACTATCTCAGCCAGCCGTGTCGTAGCGACAATCGCCCGATCTTCCCCCTGGAGGTTAAAAACTTTTGAATCCGGGGAAACGGATAACGTTTCATCGACGACAATCCGAATCGGATTCCGTTTGGAATGGAGTGAAAGTCTTACGGTTAATTCAGGGTCATCGGCAGCGACGGTCCCCTTTCCGACCAACACTGCGTCATATTGGTTTCTTAAACGATGACCATACATCCGGGCCTTCTCTCCGGTAATCCATCTGGATTTCCCGGCGGCAGTCGCTAATTTTCCATCCAACGTGGCTGCAATTTTCAAGGCGACAAACGGAAGGCGTGTGGTGATAAATTTCAAAAAAATCTCATTCAAGACCTCTGCCTCGGTTTTTAATACCCCTTCTCGAACCAAAACACCATGGTTTCGGAGGAAGGAAATTCCTTTCCCGTTGACTTTCGGGTTAGGGTCCTTCATCGCGACAACGACTTTTTTAATACCGCTTTTTAAAATGGCTTCCGTGCAAGGGGGAGTCCTTTTTTCAGAATGACAGCAGGGTTCAAGGTTCAAGTAAAGAGTCGCGCCCCGGGTTTTAGCTCCCGCCTGGCGGATCGCATTAACCTCGGCGTGGGGCAGCCCTGCTTTTTGATGATACCCTCTGCCGACAATTTTTCCCTTCCGGGTGATGACGGCTCCCACGAGCGGATTCGGCGAAACGCTCTCCCTTCCATTTTGGGCAAGATGGAGCGCTTTTTTCATCAGTCTTTCATCTTCGTCCATCACACGGTTCATAAACCTAAGAGAGGATTTCTGGTCTTATTTTTTTCCGGGGTTAATCGCGGCCCGTGCCGCCGCCAAACGGGCTATCGGAACCCGATAGGGAGAACAGCTGACATAATCCAGCCCGATTTTATGGCAAAATTCAACCGACTGAGGCTCTCCACCATGCTCTCCACAAATCCCGGTTTTCAACTCTTTCCGGGTGGATCGTCCTTTTTCGACCCCCATTCGGATTAAAGCGCCGACTCCGTCCTGGTCGATGGAGACAAAGGGATCCTGGGGTAAAACGTTTTTTTCAATATAGGCGGGAAGGAATTTCCCCGCGTCATCCCGGCTTAAACCAAAAGTGGTTTGGGTTAAATCATTGGTCCCGAAAGAAAAAAATTCAGCCGTCCTGGCAATTTGGTCCGCCACGAGAGCCGCTCTGGGAAGCTCGATCATTGTTCCTACGCGGTAACTAATTTTGACTTTATAACTCTCCATAATCCGTTGACCTATACGGTCTACCAGCTCTTTCATCATTTCAAATTCATGAACATGAGCCACCAGAGGAATCATGATTTCCGGAATGACTTTATACTTTTCTTTTTTTAATTCACAGGCGGCTTCGAATATCGCCTGGACCTGCATTTCGTAAATTTCCGGATAGGTAATTCCGAGGCGGCACCCCCGATGTCCGAGCATCGGATTGAATTCATGGAGAGATTTATTTTTTTGCGAAAGCGCTTCAAAAGTGGTTCCCATTTCTTCGGAAAGACTCTTCAATTCCTCATCGGTATGAGGTAAAAATTCATGCAAAGGAGGATCCAGCAACCGAATCGTTACAGGCAATCCGTTCATCTCTTTGAAAATCCCGATAAAATCATTTTTTTGGTAAGGAAGGAGTTTTTCCAGCGCCTTCTTTCGTCCTTCAAGAGCGTCGGATAAAATCATTTCCCGCACGGCTTTAATCCGGTCCGTACTGAAAAACATATGTTCTGTCCGGCAAAGTCCGATTCCTTCGGCTCCAAATTCTCTCGCCACCCTGGCATCATGAGGGGTATCGGCATTGGTGCGGATACCCAACCGCCGGGTTTTATCGACCCACCCCATCAAGATTTTAAATTCCTTGCTTAACCGGGGACGAATGAGCGGCGCCTCCCCCAAAATCACTTCTCCGGTAGACCCATTCAGCGTAATGGAATCTCCTTCCCTTAAAACAAGATCTCCGACCTGGACGGTCTTTCTTTCTTCATGAATAACCAGGCTCGAACAGCCCACCACGCAGCATTTTCCCATTCCGCGGGCAACCACAGCGGCATGAGACGTCATTCCGCCCCGCGCTGTCAAAATCCCCTGAGCCGCATGCATTCCGCCAATATCTTCGGGCGAGGTTTCGGTTCTCACCAGGATCACTTTTTCTCCCAAATCGGCCATCCGTTCAGACTCTTCAGCCGTAAAGGTAATTTTCCCCACCGCGGCGCCCGGTGAGGCGGGCAATCCCTTGGTAATCACCTTGACATGGGCTCTGGTGTCTATGGTTGGATGAAGTAATTGATCCAGCTGGAGAGGATCCACCCGGAGGATAGCCGTCTTTTGATCAATCAATTTTTCCCTGCACATGTCAACGGCCATTTTAATGGCTGCGGCGGCGGTTCGTTTTCCGACCCGCGTCTGGAGCATGTAGAGTTTTTCTTCTTGAATAGTAAACTCAATATCACACATATCCCTATAGTATTTTTCCAGCTTCTTATAAATCGTCACCAGGTCTTTATAAGCCTGAGGAAGTTTATTTGCCAGGGCTGAAATCGGAAGCGGGGTACGAATTCCGGCAACCACATCTTCTCCCTGCGCGTTAAAAAGAAACTCTCCGAAAAACTTCCGCTCGCCGGAATTCGGATCACGGGTAAACGCCACCCCTGTTCCGCTGGTCTCCCCCATGTTGCCGAAAACCATTACGACAATATTGACGGCTGTTCCCCAGAAATCCGGAATTTTGTTCAATCTGCGATAGGTAACGGCACGGTTCCCGTACCACGAATCAAAGACCGCATTGACGGCCATTCTTAATTGTTCCATCGGTTTTTCGGGAAAGGTGTTCCTGGTTTCTGAATGGACCAGATCCTTAAAGGACTGTATCAGCTCTTTTAAAGCCCCTATATCTAGATCTGTATCGAGTGACATCCCCAGCGAGTGTTTCTTTTCTTCGAGGATCTTTTCAAACAGGTCCCGCTTCACGTTCATCACCACGCTGGCAAACATGGTAATAAACCGGCGGTAGGTATCCAAAGCAAACCGTTCATTTCCGTTTTTTGCAATTAACCCTTGAATGGTTTCATCATTTAATCCAAGGTTTAAAACGGTATCCATCATCCCCGGCATCGAAGCTTTCGCACCCGATCGGACAGAAACCAGAAGAGGGGCCTTCGGGTCGCCAAATTTCATGCCCATCACTTTTTCCAACCGCTTTAAATTGGACAACACCTCTTCCCACATTCCATCGGGATATTTTTCCCGGTTGGTAAAATAAGCAATACACGCTTCAGTGGAGATGGTAAACCCCGGGGGAACCCGGATTCCGAGATTGGTCATTTCGGCCAGTCCGGCGCCTTTTCCCCCTAAAAGGTCCTTCATGTTCCCTTTTCCTTCCGCCTTACCTTCCCCAAAAAAATAAACGTATTTCTTTTTTTTCTTTGGCGCTGCCATGACACTCTCCTTAAAATAAATTACGCTTCTGCCGTAATT
Organism: Nitrospirota bacterium; assembly: GCA_016178585.1. Taxonomy (NCBI): domain Bacteria; kingdom Pseudomonadati; phylum Nitrospirota; species Nitrospirota bacterium. The sequence continues at coordinate 3,224 of JACOTA010000002.1, read as the reverse complement.
TTTGAAAAATCCGCGATTTCTCTAAAAAGCTGTAAACAACGACTCAGCAAAGCTAAACGGTTTTGCTTAAGCTGTTCATCCGGATCATTCACCATGACTGCAATAAAAAACCGGTCGATTTCATCCTTTAATGGTGAAAGGGCGTTTAAAACAGGTTCAAATGAGCTGTCGCTGGACCCTTGCAACCGATTGATTTCTTCTGTTTTTTCCTTTAAGGCCGCATAGAGAGCTATTTCTGCCTCTGTTTTAAACAAATCTTCGACAACAGCCTCCTGGTTCAGCTTTCTCGGTACAATATTGTTCATCCGTTTATATAAGGTCAACAAGGCTTCAAAAACAGGCTTCTGTCTTAAACTGAAATTCGTCAGGGCCTCCACTTTTTTAAGTCCGATGATCAGATCATTAAATTCGGCCGAAATAACCGATTGTATTATATCAGAGCGGTATCCCCGGGAAACAAGCACAAATTCAAACCGTTGTTTCAGAAATTCCATCACCTCTTTGTTAATAGCAACCGACACTTTCTTTCCGAACAGGCCGATTGATTTCTCTATTAACTCCTGTAATGACAAGGGAAAAGTCAAAGAGAGAGCGATTTGAATCAACCCCGTTCCATGCCTTCTTAATCCGTAGGGATCTTCTGAACCGGTCGGAATCAACCCGACGCCAAAGGCCCCTACAATGGCATCGGTTTTATCTGCCATTGAAAGAATTTTTCCGGTCAGGGTTTGAGGGAGGGTATCTCCCGAGCTCCTGGGCAAATATTGTTCCGCAAGCGCAACGGCAATCTCTTGAGGTTCACCTTGAAGACGCGCATATTCTCTTCCCATAAGTCCTTGCAATTTCGGAAATTCCCGAACGACTCCGGTCAGTAAATCTGCTTTCGAAAGAATCCCTGCCCTTCGAGCTTTGTCAATTTGAGGTTGGGAAGAGCCTGACATTATCCCGATTTCCGCGGATAAAGCGGAAAGGCGTTCGACACGGTCAAACTGACTTCCCAGATTTTCCTGATAAACCACTTTTCTCAGCTCTTCAACACGGTCTGACAGTTTGACCTCTAAATCGGATTCAAAGTAAAACTGGGCATCGGAGAGGCGGGAACGCAACACCCGCTCATTTCCTTTTTGAACGATTTTCATCTCGCGGGTTTTAATGTTGCTGACGGCGATAAAATGAGGGAGAAGCTGATCGCCGGCGGCGTTCATCACTGGAAAGTAGCCTTGATGTTCGCACATCGCGTTTATAATAATTTCTTTCGGCAGCTTTAAAAAACTTTCTTCAAAATTTCCCTTAAAAACGACCGGGTATTCGACCGTATCCGTCGCCTGCTCCAGGATTTCTTCCTGAATTTCCGCGAGTCCACCGCAGACAAGGCCCAAACGACGAGCTTCTTTTTGAATAATCTCTTTTCGCTCTGCCGGATCAATTATCACAAATTGTTTCCGGAGCTGCTTCTCAAAGGTTATAAAATCTAGAACGCGCATTGATTTAGGCGCCATGAACCGGTGACCACGGGAAACCGTTCCGCTTTTGATCTCTCCAAGCTTAAAAAAAATCGGTTTCTCCCCATAAAGGGCGACGATCCACCGGATCGGCCGGACAAAACGGACCTTTGACGGACCCCAAACCATCGATTTCGGGAAGGAAATGGATTGAATAAAACGCGGAAGTTCATTTTTTAAAAGGTGGCTGGTTTTAAGTTGAGGCCTTTTTTTGATAACCGAAAGATACTCCCCTTTAGGGGTAATCTTCGTTGTGAGGTTTTTTATCGAAACCCCCTGGGCTTCAGCGAATTTAAGACCGGCCTGCGTCGGGTTTCCCTGAGAATCAAAGCTGATTTTTTTTGGAGGTCCGATAACCTCTTCCGACGACTCCGCCTGTTTTTCAGCCAGGTTCGCGACATGAAGAATGAATCTTCGAGGGGTTCCATAGGTTTTGACCCCTTCAAAGTTCAACCGGGACTCGTTGAAAAACTTTATGGCCGTTTCTTCCATTTTTTTCATCCCGAATGAAATCAGGCGGGAAGGAATTTCCTCGACGCCTATTTCAAGTAGAAATTCTTTCATTTCACGGGATAACGAACGGGCTTTCATGAGGGGTGGGGACCCGTTTTCAGGTTATCGGCGGCGGTTTGGGCTTGCTGGCCCGCAGGTTCCTTTTTCGAAATCAGGTTTAAATAACCTTCCGCGCACCTTTTTGCGAGATACCGGATACGTCCGATATAATTCGTTCGTTCCGTAACACTTATCGCTCCCCTGGCATCCAATAGATTAAAGATATGGGAACATTTTATACAAAGATCATAGGCCGGAATGACCAATTGCTGTTCAATCAGTTTTTTTGCGTCGGCTTCATACAATTCAAATACCGTAAGCAGGGTATCGATATTCGCTTTTTCAAAGTTATAAATAGAGTTTTGCACTTCTCCCAGGAAATGAACATCTCGGTAGGTTACCCCTTCGGTCCATTTTAAATCAAAGACGTTGTCGACTTCCTGAAGATACATGGCAATCCGTTCCGTGCCGTAGGTAATTTCGATTGGAATAACCTCAAGCGCAATCCCGCCGATTTCCTGAAAATAAGTAAACTGGGTAATTTCCATTCCATCCAGTCTGACCTCCCACCCCAGTCCCCAGGCGCCGATACTTGGAGATTCCCAATCATCCTGAACAAATCGGATATCATGTTTCAAGGGATCGATACCTACCGTGGTTAAACTTTTCAAATAAAGGTCTTGAATATTTTCGGGGGCGGGCTTTAAGAGGACCTGGTACTGGTAATACTGCTGTAATCGGTTGGGGTTTTCCCCGTATCGGCCGTCGGCAGGCCGTCTGGAGGGAGCCACATAGGCCGATTTCCAGGGATCGGGCCCAAGGACTTTTAAAAATGTCGAAGGATGAAAGGTTCCCGCTCCGGCCTCCAGGTCGTAGCCCTGCTGGATGACGCACCCCTGGTCGGCCCAAAAACGGGAAAGTGATAGCGTAAGCTCTTGAAAAAACAATTATTCTCCACTGCTAAAAAGATTTTATAAGGTAACAAAGTTCGTTTTACTTTGTCAAGCAGGGCTGATCTCCCTAGGAGAGGGGTGTGAGACAAATTTATGGGTAAATATTGACTTTTCCTTTTTTTTGGCCTATTATCTGATTGTTATATAACAATCAGATAAGGAGGTCCCATGGAAAAATCTCTGGAAGAGCTCGAAGCCCAAAGACAAGGCCTCTATC
>JACOTA010000001.1 GCA_016178585.1 Nitrospirota bacterium | reverse complement strand
GAACCAGTTTCGCATGGGGAGGGGACGCAACATCGGCCAGTTTATTCAAGAACTCTGCCCGATCCTTCTGGGCTGGGTTAATTACTTCAGACTGGCAGAGGTTAAGGGTGTTTTTGAAGAACTGGACGGATGGATACGCCGAAAACTACGATGTATCCAGTGGAAACAGTGGAAGCGGCCCCGTGCGCGCGCAAGAAACCTGATGAAGAGAGGTTTGGATAAAGTGCGGGCATGGAAATCGACCTCAAACGGACGAGGCTCTTGGTGGAATTCCGGGGCGTCACACATGAATGAGGCCTTTCCGAAGTTATTCTTCGACCAGCTTGGACTTGTATCCCTGCTCGGACAATTACAGAAACTTCAATGTACTTTATGAACCGCCGTATACGGAACCGTACGTACGGTGGTGTGAGAGGACGGTAGCTGTAAAGCTACCTCCTACTCGATTACAGGACGATAAAAAACGAATTTTATGCCAGAAACAATCCAGATTACAGTGAATCATCAGCTTAAGGTGAACTTTCCAACAGGGATCACTTATCTCGAAGTTTTAGAAAAATTACCCAAGCCTTTTCATCAGGGCGTCGGGATAAAGGTCAACGGACAACTCAAAGACATTAGAGAGCCGATAAAAGAAAATATCGAAGCCGAGGTCCTGACGTTCGAAACCCGGGAAGGCCAGGATATTTTTCACCACTCCACCGCTCACTTGATGGCTCAGGCGGTTAAGGAACTTTTTCCGACCGCAAAGGTGGCCATCGGTCCTCCGATAGACGATGGATTTTATTACGACTTTGAATATGAACGCCCCTTTACGCCCGAAGACCTTGTTAAAATTGAAAATAAAATGAAAGAGCTGGCTAAAGCGGATGAACCTTATTTACGCGAAGAGATCTCCAGGGATAAAGCGGTGGATTTATTTCAAAAAACAGGAGAAGACTACAAAGTTGAAATTGTCGAAGACTTGGATCCTTCCTCTGCCATTACGCTTTACCATCAGGGCAGTTTTACAGATCTTTGCAGAGGTCCCCATCTGCCTTCAACCGGAAGAATTCCTGCTTTTAAGCTTTTACACACCGCCGGCGCCTATTGGAGGGGAGATGAAAAAAATAAAATGCTGCAGCGGATCTATGGGACTTCTTTTCCCTCTCAGGAAGCGCTGGACCAATATTTAAACCGTTTGGAAGAGATTAAAAAAAGGGATCATCGAAAGTTAGGGCGTGAGCTCGACCTGTTTAGTATTCATGAAGAGGTCGGACCGGGGCTGGTGCTTTGGCATCCCAAGGGGGCCATGGTTCGAAAAACAATCGAAGATTACTGGCGTGAAGAACATTTGGAAAATGGGTATGAACTGGTCAGCACCCCCCACATTGCCCGAATCGATCTCTGGAAAAAAAGCGGCCACCTGGAATTTTATAAAGAAAATATGTTCTCTCCGATCGAAGTGGACGGCGCCGATTTTGAGTTAAAGCCGATGAATTGCCCTTTTCATATTCTCATTTTTAAATCGAGGATTCGGAGTTATCGGGATCTCCCGATCCGGTTTGCCGAGTTGGGAACGGTTTACCGGTATGAGAGATCCGGTGTATTGCATGGGTTAATGAGAGTCAGAGGCTTTACTCAGGATGATGCCCATTTATTCTGCCGGCTGGATCAGATCGAAGAAGAGATCTTAAAGGTTATTCTATTTACCCAGGCAACCCTGAGTAAATTTGGGTTTGATGAATACGAAATTTACCTCTCCACCCGCCCGGATCATTATGTGGGAAGTTTGGAAAATTGGGAAAAGGCAACAGCCGCGCTGGAAAAAGGATTAAAAGACTCCGGTCTTTCTTATGAAATTGACCCCGGAGGAGGGGCATTTTACGGCCCAAAAATTGATTTAAAAATCAAAGACGTCTTGGGACGGTCCTGGCAATGTTCAACCATTCAGGTTGATTTTGCTCTTCCTCAGCGGTTTGACATCACCTACCGGGGAACAGACGGGAAAGAGCACCAGCCGATTATGATTCATAGAGCCTTGATGGGTTCCATTGAACGGTTTTTTGGCGTTCTCATCGAACATTACGCAGGGGCGTTTCCTGCCTGGCTGGCTCCTGTCCAGGTATCGGTCATCCCCATAACGGATAAACAGCACCCCTATGCAAATCAACTGTCAGCTGAATTAGAAAAAAAGAATATCCGGTTTGAAATAGACTCCCGGAATGAAAAACTCGGACAAAAAATCAGAGAAGCCCAGGTTCAAAAAATTCCTTACATGTTGATTGTCGGTGAAAAGGAGGTCCAGGCCCGGCAGATTTCCATCCGAAAGAGAAACGGAGAAGAACTCAAAAGCCAAACATTAGACCAGTTTATTTCCATTTTTAATCAAGATATTAATTCCGTCGGTGTCGCCGACGGGGTTAATGAAATTTAATAAATACTTGGTGAAGGGAGAGGTTATATCGCAAAATTAAACGTTAACCAGGGCATTAGGGCCAAAGAGGTTCGGGTCATCGACGCGGAAGGAACCCAGTTGGGGGTTATGCTCACCCGCGAAGCCATTAAAAAAGCAGAAGAAACCGGATTAGACCTGGTAGAAGTCGCACCCACTTCAAACCCGCCGGTCTGCAGAATAATGGATTATGGAAAATATAAATATGAACAGAGTAAAAAACAACATTCTGCCAAGCTTCATTCCAAAACGGCGCAGCTGAAGGAGATTAAGCTCCGGCCCTATACTGATATTCATGATCTGGAAGTCAAAATAAGACATTCAGCGGAATTTTTAGCGGAGGGACACAAGGTAAAAGTGTCATTGATGTTTCGTGGCAGAGAAAATGTCAATCAATCCATTGGCCGGGCATTAATGAATCGGTTCATGGAAAAAATCTCCGTTCATGGAACCATTGAACAGCTCCCTAAAATGGAAGGGAACACGCTGGTGATGATTGTTGTTCCAAAGTCGGATAAAGGCCCAAAAAGTCAAAAACCGCCGGCGGTTAAACCAACGGGACCACCAAAGGAAATTAAACAGGAATAAAATTAAACCTCAATAAAAAGACAAACCAGGTCCGGCGCGGAAGCCGCGGACAAGTTTTGCGGGAGATAGATGACAATGCCGAAAATAAAATCCCATAAAGGGATGGCAAAACGAGTAAAAATTACAGGAACAGGAAAGGTCATGGTGAAAAGAGCCGGGGAACGGCATTTGCTCACCACCAAAACGGGCAAAAGAAAAAGGAGTTTAAAAGTCGAAGGGGTGTTGATTCCGGCCGAAGAAAAAATGGTCAAGAAGCTCCTGCCTTACGGCGGCGGAAGATAAATTCAAAAGGTTAGATGCCAGGCGAACAAAGGCCTCGTACCGACGCATACCTGGTAAGTCCATGAGGAAACGAGAGCGGAGAGACACGGGGTAGTTAACCCATAATACAGAATCAGAAAAGGAGAATAAAATGCCTCGAGCTAAAGGCGGAACCAAAACTAGAGCACGACATAAAAAAAGATTAAAATTGGCAAAAGGGTACTACGGCGCCAAGAGCAAGCTTTTCCGATCGGCCACCGAACAGGTCGACAAGGGGCTTCAATACGCTTATCGGGATCGTAAAGCCAGAAAAAGGGACTTTAGAAGATTATGGATTGCCAGAATTAACGCGGCCGCCGGGTTGGCCGGAATTTCTTACAGCCGGTTTATCAATGCGTTGAAAAACGCGAAGGTCGGTTTAAACAGGAAAATGTTGGCCGAAATGGCGATTAACGATGAAGCCGGATTTAATAAAATCGTGGAGCTTGCCAAGCAGACAATCGCTGCGGCAGCTTAAACGGATTTTGCTTTACCAGCCGGTAGTTTTAAAAACTGCCGGCTTTTTCTTCTTTCCTTCCCTTGAATTTTGCAAAGACTCCGCAAAATTTTCATCTAGACCGTTTTCGACCCCGCTTTTTGTAATCAAAATGACCTTTTTTACCTTCTAATGCAACTGCTTCAGATCGAGTTTCCGTAATTTGGGAGCAAGGCGTGCGGTTGTCGCCACCACAATCAAGGTCATCAGGCCGCCGAATATAACCGATGGGACCAGACCCATTAAGCGGGCAGCCAGGCCCGATTCAAAAGCTCCAAGCTCGTTGGATGAGCCGATAAAGATTCCGTTAATGGCGGATACGCGTCCCCGCATCTCGTCGGGTGTCATCAGCTGGAGAATGGTCGTACGGAGGACCACCGATACACCGTCGAAAACACCAGACAACATCAGCATCAGGGCCGCCAGCCAGAAGGAACTGGTTACGGCAAATGAAATAATGCAGATGCCGAAACCGGCAACGGCCGCAAGGAGAAGACGACCCGCATGCTTGTTTAAGGGGCGTCGCGCGAGAATCATGCCGGTTACGATAGCCCCGGTAGCAGGGGCCGCACGGAGGATACCTAAACCTTCCGGTCCGTAATGGAAAATATCATGGATAAAAGCAGGCAACATGGCGACCGCCCCGCCAAAGAGCACTGCAAACATATCAAGCGTTTGAGCGGCGAGGATAATCTGATTGCTGAAAACAAAGCGGAGCCCCTCTCCAATGCTTGAAAAAACAGGCGTCGGCCTGGCAGAAGGGTGTTCACTAAGACGCAATGAAAGCAATGTGATTGTAGCGCAGATGGCCAAAACCGCCGATACCAAATATGCGGCGGTAATGCTGGCCCATCCGACCACGGCGCCCCCCAGCGCGGGGCCGACGATCAGGCCAACCTGAAATGCCGAACTCCCGATCCCGGCAGCGCGGGCGTAAAGCATCCGGGGGAGGATCATGGCAAATAACGCGTTGTATGAAGGACCGATAAAGGCGCGTGCCAACCCCACGCAAGCAATCGAGCCATAAATCCAGACCGTCGGATTACCTCCCGCCCTGCCAGCCGCAACAGCCGCTAAAACGAGCGCATTCAAACCTGTTGCGGCAGAGGCCAATACCCCAAACATCCGGCGCGAATAATAGTGATCTATTGCATAACCGGCAAAGAGCGCAGAACAAAAATAGGGGACCACCTCGGCCAAACCGATTAGTCCCAGAGCCAAAGGATCGTGCGTCAATTCATAGACATGCCAACCGACTACCACCGCCATCATCTGGTAAGCGAGAACAATCTGGACACGGAAAGCCATCAACTTAAGAAAACTCCGGTGGCCAAGCGGTGATGTTGTCGATGTCAAAGGGGAACCTTGCATAATTTTTATTTCTTAACCCGATTCACTCTCCTGAAATTTCAGGCAGCGAGGGAGAAGTTGATAAATTTCCGGATTATCCAGAAACCTTCAATATCCTTCGCAGGGTCTGGGATCAGGTCTATTTAGTTGACACGATTGATCTAAGACATTAAGTGATCAGTTTGATAACAGTATGTACAAAAATGACAAGAAAAACGCTGTTTTGATCAATAATAGCGCGGTCATTTTAACATACGACTATATGTTTCTCAACTAAAAGCGGTTATCTTCAGGTGCATAAAATCGTTTTCAACACGGACTATCAAGGGTTTTCTGCATTTTCGTTCAGACACTATTTAGATCAGACTCAATCAAGGATTATATTGGCAGAGGCCATAAGGGAAGCATATAGCGATTTATTTAACATAAATAAAAAAGCCTATGAGTTATCAATTAAAGAAGTAAAAAATAAACTAAAAACATTAACACATGGGAAAAAATCTGAAAAAGTAATTGGATTGATGGCAGGGACATTTAAGAAACTTTGTGAGTTAGCAGACTGGTCAAAACCTAGAGAAGGTCATCAAGAAAAGGCGCATACAAAGGTCGAAGAACCAATTCATGAAAAAGGCCATGTAAAAGCTGAGGGACTAATTCATGAAAAAATTGAAATTGAAAAGAAAATTGATGAAGACAAAAAGAATATAGAACTTCACTACAATATTCAAATTCATCTTCCAGATTCTCGTGATGCTGCCGTGTTTGACGCTATTTTCCGAAGCTTAAAAGAACATTTATATTAGAATATGGAAAAAATATATTCTTTTGTATTTAGAGGACTTCTCACAGAAGAAGCATTAGATAGAAATGGAAGAAAGAATCCAAAAAAATTCTCTTCTCATCTAGAAGAGGAAGTTGCTCAGAGATTATCGCTGAATCTTATTGACGAGGAGTACATAGCCGCTGCGAGAGAAATGTCAACCGTATTTACTGCGATCACGGCTTTTGAGAATTCAGTAAGAGAGTTAGTTTCTAAGAGATTATTAGAGGAAAAGAAGGAAAATTGGTGGGAAGAATCAGTATCTGAAAAAATTAGAAAGAAAGCAGAGTCTAGGAGGGATGAAGAAAGTAAAACTCGGTGGCATACTCCGAGAGGAGAAACCTTAATTCATTATACTGACTTTGGAGATCTTGTTTCCATTATTCAGAATAACTGGCTTTTATTTGAAGACTATTTTCCATCAGTGGAATGGGCACGTCAAATTTTAATGACGCTTGAATATTCAAGAAACGTTATTATGCATAGTGGACAGCTGGGACGCGTTGATATAGAGCGAATAGTACTACAGCGGATCTTTTAACCACTGGCAATTGAAGCCAACAGCTTTTTCCTATGTGAGCGATAGGCAACATGGTTTCTCCTTGTATGGTACCTTACAATTTCCAGTGCATGTGAGATCGTAAGGGTTCTGTGCGGTA